>JASIJW010000176.1:0-9642 GCA_030050035.1 Acidobacteriaceae bacterium
CGTCGATTAGCTACGGGCCGTATGCGTACGTATGTGCGTCTGACCGCGTCATTTGTCAACTCGCCTAACGAAGCCGTTGCCGAGAATCTCGTCGGTCAGCCAATGATCCTGCGGCTGGGGAGCGGCCCCAGCAACCATTGCGTCAGCTTTCAATTGGGGGGTCGAATCCAATCACCTGGCACTCAACGCGCAGGTACGCGTGACTGCGGGTCATTTGGTGCAACTTGGCGAGGTAATCAGCGGCAGAAGTTATCTATCGCAGAACGATTTACGCCTACATTTCGGATTGGGCACTCATGAGTGCGTCGACCAGGCTGAGGTGTTGTGGCCGGAAGAAGAGAAAGAAATCTTGACACACCTGTCTGTTGACCGGTTTTATATAGTGCGCGAAGGACAAGGAGTGATTTCCAGCAAGCTATCCGAGCACACCACGAATCTTCCCTAGCGTTATTGGGTTGGGGTGCTGCCAAGAAACTCATCGCAGTGGCAGGACTCGGTTGTGAGATCGAGCAGAAATGCAAGGAGACTATGTTCGAGGGAACCTTAACTACAGCTGCTCCACCGCAGCGAAAGTTCTCCTTCATCGCGCTGAGCGCAGGCTTTGTCTTAACTGGCGCAGGCACGGTGATGCTGGGCGTGCTTTTGCCGACTCTCTCGCTGCGATGGGGATTACGGGACGATCAGGCTGGCCTGCTCCTCTTTCTCCAATTCGTTGGCTCTTCGCTGGGCGCGATTGTCACGGGGATGAATCGCATTCGCTCACTGGCGATTGGATACGGGCTGCTGGTAGCGACGCTCTGTGTGCTGGCACTCGATGGTGCGAGGGCGGCCTATTTAGCATTTTTCTTCTTTGGTCTGGGGCTCGGAATGGCGATGACGTCGACCAGCCTTCTGTTTTCAGATCGCTGGGCCGATGATCGCGCCGCGAAATTGGAATGGTTGAACTTTGCCTGGTCGGCCGGAGCTTCGGCAGGTCCGATCTGCTTTCTGCCGTTTTTGAGTCGTGGAGATATTCGATCGCTGTTCGCAATGATGCTTGCTCTATCGCTCGCTATGTTTGTGTGGGTGGTCTTGCGAGAGCGTCAGGAGCCGCGCAACATCCCTGAGAGGCATCACGGAACAGTTGGGCGTTCCGCAAGAGCACTCTTTTCATTGCTCCTGTTGCTGGCGATGACGGCAGTTGGAGTAGAGACGACATTGAGCGGTTGGCTTACAACCTATTCGCATCGTGCGGGGATGCACAGTTTGGCCGGGGCGGCTTTGGCGACTTCGGTCTTCTGTTTTGGAGAGATGCTGAGCCGCCTCATTTTCTCGACGCGTTTGCTTGCTAAGTCCGGGCGTTGGGTTGTGCTCCAATCGGGCGTTTGGGGCGTGACGATCTCATCGATCTTACTGGTTGCTGCTCCGCACCCCTGGCTGATTCTCGTCACTGCCGGTGCTGCAGGCGCTTTCATTGGCCCGCTTTATCCGCTTGCGCTCTCATACCTGCTTGAGCTCTCGCCTCTGGGGTGGTTTTTCTCGGTCGGAGGCCTGGGTGCAGCTCTGTTCCCGTGGATCACGGGGCTGATTTCGGCACATTATCAGTCGCTCAGGTATGGATTGATGGTCCCCTGTGTTACCGGATTGGCGATGATTGGCATCAGCGCGCTGATGTTCGGCCGTGTTCACCGCGCTAACCCGTCAGTAAGTGGCTGAAGAACCCGGCTACGCGATAAAGGTCACCTACCGTTTTCGGTTCGAGTCACTTTATTCCGGGCAATCTCTCGGACAAGAACCACGGTGAATTCTTTGGCGCCATGTTCGCAGGGTCATATCGGTGGGGACCGGTAAAGACTGTGTTCAAACTCAGCCCAGCTTCGCCTAAATAGGGTCCCGGATCGAAGTATCTATCCCACTTTCCAGTACTTAGTCTTAAATCAAAATTCCGCACCTGCGTGTTTCTTTCACAAGCGGTGTTGCCCCATCAAGGAAAGCATTGCAAACAATCGATTGTCGTGTTATATGTGTTAACCGCCAAATCGTTCCCGGATAGGGCTGATGCAGAACCGTTTGGGAACTGTGCTCAAGCACCTGGATAAGCTGCGCTCTGGGACCGCTTCGGATTAATAGAAACAGGAGGTCACTTTTGAGATGGAATTCAACCGACGCGAATTCATTTCTCTGGCGAGTGCGGCAATAGCTGTTCCTGCTGTTTCACCTGTTTTCGCCGAAGTCTCCAGCCAAATCCGATGCTTAGCGTACGACGCAGAGGGACAGCCTTTGCCGCCGACTGCTTTGGAGCGCTTTTATCTTTGCGACTCCCTGATGAGGCCGATCACCGTGGCATTCGAGACCGGTTCAGGTGAAATACGGTTTGTGCCGCCTGCCGACAAATCTTTTCGGATCGCGCTGCCATTGACGGTGCCGGGTTTCGGCGAGGTCTTCGTTTACGCCGACGATAGTGGCCCGGGATACACCGAGCGCTCGCTGGGTGGTGCGAACGGCTTGGTATTGAACTACGCATTTGCCCGCGATCGCATGGCGACTGTGCGAAGAGTGGAAGCGGATTGTAAACAACTAGGCGTCGTGATTTCTCCACAGACGCAACAGCGCATCGATGCTGCACAATCGAGTCTCAAGCGCGCTGAAGCTGCGAGGGACGACCGCACGGCTCAGGTTCGTGCATCGATGGAGTCGCTGCGAGATTCACTTTGGGCAGGAGAAATGTTAGTCCTCGCGCGCGCTAAGGCAGCGATTGAACGTCGTCCGGCGAGAACTGGATTTCTCTTCGGCTGCAATGGCTTCGGCCTTGCCGCCGGCTATCCTGAAACGCTGAATCAATTCGCTGCGGTGTTCAACTACACCACAATTCCCATTTACGAAGGTTGGGTCGAACCCGAAAAGGGCCATCCCGATTATTCACATTTTGAGGCGGCGCTCAGTACGCTCATCGGCACGACGATCCTTCCTAAAGGACACCCGGGAATTTGGCTGGAGCCGGAAAATACGCCGAAATGGTTGCAGAACATTAGCTACGAAGAGACAAAGAAATATTGTCTTGGACATGTGCGGCAGGCGATCAGCCGCTATCGTCATCGTGTTCACATCTGGGACATAGTCAACGAGGCACATGTACAACCGGAAGTAGATCGTGGGATGAACGGTTTCACTCGCGAAGACAACGTGGATCTAACCGTTTCAGCGTTGCAGACAGCACGTGAAGCGGATCCCACCTGCTTTCGAATCATTAACCTTACAGGTACCTGGGCGGATTACTACATGGGTGAGCATCCAGACGGAACTCAATGGCAGCGGCGCCCTGCTTCATGGCAGCAGAGTCCTTACGACTACTTAACGATGCTGCGCGACGCCGAAGCCGGATATGAGGCAATAGGCTTGCAGTACTACCACTCTGGCCGTGACTTCCTGGAGTTTGAGCGTGACCTTGAGAGTTTCAATCATTTTGGGAAACCGATCCATGTCACCGAGATGGGTTTTCCGTCTTCAGTGGCCCCATTTCCAGGTCAAGAACAATACGCATACTGGGGCGGCGGAGTCGGCGGAGAGAAGATGACCTGGCACAATGAGTTCACCGAAACGGTCCAGGCCGACTGGGTGGAACATGCTTACACGATTGCCTACAGCAAACCGTGGATCGAGGCCATTACCTATTGGGATTTTAATGGCAAGGGAAACGATGGCTTTGTCCAGGAGGATGGCACGCCCAGGGAGAGCTACCATCGTTTGAGTAATCTGCTGACAGAGTGGCGAAACAAAGCCTGAGAAATCACGCTGGCCGCCTCTGGAAACTCCTGATGGCCATGGTGAGCGGTTCGAGTGCCCGGGCTGCGGATTGCCTTGACGGGCAAGCTGCAATGCACTGTTCGACGCTGCCCGAGGAATCGACCCTGGAAAAAGCGATTTAGACAAGCGTTTGTTTAGTGAAAACGCTTTCCGCGGACGAGAAAGCAATCGCTGACGGGCGGAGCGGTCTGGAAATATAAGAATCTCGATCAAACGGTTGAATTCGGCCTAGAGATTAAGCTTGACATTGCAACTCCCGGCATGCTTTAATTCGCCGCAATCAGAATCGGTGAGTGAACTAAGTCCAACACGCAATCGGTTGTCTTAAGGGCCTTCGGTCAATGAGTCCTAATCTGCCCGGCACGGCGGAGATGGGCCGTTGGGTCACAATGTTGTTCAACCCAAAGGGGCTTGAGGAGGCACCACATGAGCAGACGAGGCTGGATGTTGATGTTATCTGGGCTCGCGCTTGGTTTGGCGAGTTCCATTTGTGCGCAGAATTCGAACTCCGGTGATATTCGCGGCACCGTGACCGACTCAACCGGTGGGTTGGTGCCAGGCGTGACCGTCACTGTAACTAACAACGACACCGGCGTGGTCAGTAAGTACGTGACGAATAACGACGGCCTATACGACACGAATTCGATTCTGCCTGGCAACTACACGCTCGAATTCAACAAGCAAGGCTTCGAAACATTGAAGCGCGGCCCGATCCCGCTTCAAGTCGGAATCGTTACCGTTGATGCGGCCTTACAAGTGGGAGCGGCCACCCAAGTGATCGAGGTGAAATCCGACGCTGTTCTGCTCAAGACGGAAGATGCCCAGGTCTCGACCACTCTATCGACAACGCAGTTGGAAAATCTTCCCAACGCCGATCCAGAGAATGGCTATACCTATCTGCTGAAGATGATTCCCGGCGCTTCCAGCACTCCGGGTGGTACTGCGACCGGTGGTGGTGGCAATAATACTGACCCCCAGTTCGATCAGACCATCAACGGAACCATGCCCTACTTCTCCAGCTTCCTGGTTGATGGCGGCTCAATCTGGTTGCCGCATAGCGCCAATACCGACCAGGGCCTGAGCGAATCGGTGTCAGAGGTTAACGTGATTGCCACAGTTGCTCCCGCCCAGTACGGCGGCGGCGGCTCGGTCTTCAACGTCATCAACAAGAGCGGCACTGAACGTTTTCACGGCTCCGCCTATGACTATATCCAGAACGACGCCTTTAATGCGAGATCCTACTTCGACAGGGCCCCGACACCGAAAGGGGTACAGCGTTACAACTACTTCGGCGGGGCGGTTGGCGGGCCGATCCTGAAGAACAAAATGTTCTTCTATTACAACTATCAACAGTTGAAAAACCCCAACAGCTCGTTCTCAACGACCTCGGAACCGACCGCAGCCATGAAGGCCGGTTGCTTCAATCCTTCGCTCTTTGGAAACCATCTGCAGCTTGACGCTGCCCATGGCGGCACACCATTAACGTCTGGTACCCCAGCCGATATCGCTCAGTGCACTACCGCCGACGCTGCGAACGCCAGTACCGATCTGGTGATTCCGACGGCCGATTTCGATCCGGTGGCTGTCGCCATCCAGAGCAGTTACTACCTGACCGGCCAGCAAGGGAACGGCGTATTACAAAACAATTACACCTACCTTGCGGCAGGCAGCGGCAACCAAGCCAAGATGATTGCGCGATTGGACTACAACGTTACTTCGAATAACCACATCAGCTTTTCGATCGTGTCGCGCTACGCGCCGACCCTATTGAATTTAAATGACGGTTCTAATGCTCCAAATTGCCCGGTCAGTTGCCACTATGGTTCGTCCGACGGTGGGAATGAGCAGATCTCGGATGTGTGGACCATCAGTCCGAACCTGGTCAACGAATTCCGTTTTTCGGGAAACCGGGAGGCGGATTACGATGCTCAGGCGTCTTTAAACCAGGGCATCCGGTCCAAGATTGGATTGTCGCCAACTATCGATTACGCGGATGTCCTGCCGACGTTGAATTTTAGCGGAACTGGCGCTCCCACGAGCATTACCCCAGGCACGGAGGCGCTTTTCATCCAGAACAGCTTCGTTCCCTCGGATATGGTCACCCTACTCAAAGGGAAGAATATTCTGCACTTTGGCTTTGAGCTGCTGATGGAGCAAGATAACTCGACTCCATGGGGCGGCATTAATGGCGCAAAATTATCATTCAGCGGCCAGTTCACATCTCCACCAAGCACCTCCACTCAGTGCACCAGCAACCCAAGCAACCCTTGTGTCGATGTAGGATATGCCGACTTCCTGTTGGGAGATGTGCAAGCGTGGAATACGGAGACTCAACCGAAACACTACATGCGAGCCAAAAATCCTTCGTTCTTTGTTCAGGACGACATCAAGATACGGCCGAACCTGACCATCAACCTCGGAGTGCGCTCGGAAACGCATGGCGGATCGACCGAGATACATAACAACGCGGGTGGATTTGACCCGACCCTGACGGATCCGGTTGCCAGTACGGCCGCCTATCCCGTCAACTCGCTGGGCTCGATGTGGTTCGCTGGCCTGAACGGAGCGCGGAATCAGAGCTACGCGACCAAGACCCTCGTGATGCCACGCCTCGGATTTGCGTGGACAATGTCGCCAAACTGGGTCGTGCGCGGGGGAGTGGGGCAATACGCTTCGTTATGGAGCATGGACACCGTGGGCGGAGTGATGGGCTTTGGATCGGGCTGCGGCGTTCCCAACTTGTGTGGCGCTGTGGGCAGTGCGACCACTTCCAGCACGACAACACCGGTGGTGCAGTTGTCGGGCAGTGGGGCGAATCTACCCGTGCTTACAGGCGCTGCAGCCCGCAACCCTCTTTCTTACATTACCCCTGCAACCCCCCAGGGGAGTGGTGGGACCATCCCCTATACCCCTTACAATCTTCCAATTCAGAACGGCTGGCAATGGACGGCAGGCGTGCAGTGGCGTTTACCCGGAAGTATGGTGGCCGAGGGGCAGTACGTCGGCTCCCATTGGGAAAACATGATGTTCGAGGCGGATATCAACCAACTGCCCGCGACTAAGCTCGGCCAGGGCCAGGCGGCACGGCCGTACCCGCAGTTCTCCGGCATCGGAGTGGGATCCGGCGGCTCGCGCACAGGCCAGTACGCGGGCATTTCGAACTACGAGTCAGCGTCATTCATGCTTCACAAACCAATAAGCTATGGCTTTGCTGCCGAACTCAGTTACACATGGTCCCAACTGAAGGACGACATGGACGATTCCGGCTGGGGGGAACAGTTCGGCGACGTGTACTATCAGGACGCTTACAATCTCGCTGCCAACTATGGGCCCTCGAATTTCAACCGGCCAAATGCCCTCAAAGGTGAGTTGCTCTATGCCATACCACTCGGAAAGGGCCATCAATACCTGAACTCGGCTGCAGCCGATACGGTACTGGGCGGTTGGACGGCATCCGGTGACTTCGAGGCCGAGTCGGGAGTTCCCTTTACCGTGACTATGAACGACCCGATCAACGATGGCTCGCTGGGTTCAAGCGATGGCAACAATCAGGCAGCGCTCTATCCTAACCTGTCTGGGAATCCGAATGCCGGGGGGCATTCAGTAAATCAGTGGTTCAATCAGCAAGCGTACACGGCGCCGGCGGCGAATACCTTCGGCACCAACCCGAGGAATTCGCTTCGTGGACCTGATTTTGTGTTCTTCGATTTCTCAATGGCCAAGAGTTGGGGAATGCCGGGGTGGGAGTCAGGCAAATTCCAGATTCGGATGGATGCGGAAAACATCTTCAACCATCCAGCCTTCCGCAACCCTAGCAGCAGCCTCAATCCAGCCACGCTGGCCTCGGGGACGACTCCTGACCCCAGTGTCGGTCAGATCACAAGCGTCGACGGCAATTACGGTCGAACCATTCAGCTCTCGGGACGTTTCTCGTTCTGAACTTGCAGAGGCGGTTTCTCCGTTCAAACGAAAAGGGCGGTGGTCTAGGCCCCCGCCCTTTCGTATTGTCCGAGTTAGAGTGAGAACGACGGCAGTTCTTACTGCAGCACCGAAAAAGGGATGGAAATCACGATGGAAAGTTCACGCAGAGGTTTTTTGAAAGGCGCCTCAGTCACAGCAGCCACACTGGCCATGGCAAAGGAACTGCCCATTCTGGCGGAGACCGCAGCTTCAGGACAGGTGCAGGTCTGGAGCACATTCGGCGACCGGCGCCACGCATCGCGCGCGGCCTTGAACTGGACGCCAGTATCGCAGCTTGCCTCGGATGCCATCGTGCTGAATCCTGGCTCGACCCGCCAGGAGGTTCTGGGTTTCGGCGCCGCGTTCACAGACGCATCCTGCTGGGTGCTCAGCCAGATTCCCGAAGAACAGCGGGCCCAACTGATGCACGAACTGTTTGCGCCCGAAGAGATGGCCCTCAACGTATGCCGCACCTGCACCGGATCGAGCGACTACTCGCGGTCAGTCTACAGCTTCGATGAGGGCGACGATCCGGATCCTGAGCTTACGCGCTTCTCGATCGATCATGACAAGGCCTATATCCTGCCTACACTCAAAGCGGCGCGCAAGATCAACTCCGATCTCTTTCTTTTCTCATCGCCCTGGAGCCCGCCGGCATGGATGAAGTTCAACAATTCGATGCTGGGTGGAACGATCCGCAAATCCACGCTTGAGCCGTACTCTCGCTATATCAAGATGTTCCTCGATGCCTATCAGGCGGAAGGAGTGGAGATCAATGCCGTCACGGTGCAGAACGAGGTTGACACCACTGTCGACGGGCGGTATCCGGCCTGTCTCTGGGCTCAGGAAGATGAGATTCTCTTTGTGCGCCGGTACCTGGGACCACTGCTTCGCAAGTCGGGCATCTCCACCAAGATCTGGGTTCTGGATCACAACTTCAATCTCTGGGGACGCGCCATCGGCGAGCTGAGCAATTCGGAGCTCTATGACTATGTGGACGGTGTGGCATGGCATGGATACGCCGGTGATCCTACCGGGATGACACAGGTGCACAATGCGTTTCCGGAGAAGCACGCCTACTTCACCGAAGGCGGGCCGTTGTATGAGCCGGGCGCTCCGCGTCCCGATCCGATGACCAACTGGGCCGAGTGGAGCGAGTGGGCCAACAGTGTGATGAGAAACTGGGCCAGATCCATTACGGTCTGGAATCTTGCTCTTGACGAGCAGGGAACGCCATATATCGGCCACTATGATCCCGAAGAGCACGTTAGCTCGTGGCCAACCGTGGGCCGGGGTGTTCTAACCGTGTGGAACGATACCCACAAGGTCGAGCGCAGCGGCCGATTCTGGGCGATCGCGCACTACTCCAAACACGTGAGGCGGGGAGCGAAGGTGTTTCAGACCGATGGCCCAGTCGACAATGAGAAGCAGACCTCCAAGTGTATGGTTTCGCACGTCGGATTCCGCAATCCCGACGGAAGCCATGTGGTAGTGCTGACCAACACCGGCTCGCAGACGCGGACTCAGTTGGTGCTCGGAAACAGCGCCCTGCATCTCGACTTGGCTGCCAACTCACTGTACACCCTGCAGTGGTCGTGAGTGTCAACTCGAGCGCTCCCAAGCACCATCACCGATTTAGCCAAAGTCTCCTGCGAAGCGTTAAGCATTTAGGCCTACGCCGAGAAGGTGTCGATGGGATATGCGGCTCTGAATCGCTCCTGCAGGAATCCTCGATGCCCGATCACGGTGCCGCGACTATTCAGCTTTTGGCTGGACCTGTCGACTCACGAATGACCAGCTGGGGTTCCACCACGATCTCGTCGCGTGGCGGCATGGTGTTGTGAATGCGATTCAGCAAACTCTGCGTCGCGATCCGGCCAATCTCTTCGAGCGGCTGGC
>JASIJW010000177.1:0-3463 GCA_030050035.1 Acidobacteriaceae bacterium
CCTCAGGAGCAGAGATGCGCATGGCTTCGGCCGCCTGCTGCTTGTGCCCGGCGTCGCGCCACATGATTGCCGCGCAAGACTCCGGCGTGATGACGAAGTACAGGGCGTTTTCGAGAATGAGCACGCGATCGGAGACGGCTAGCGCCAGCGCGCCGCCCGAGCCGCCCTCGCCGCTGATGACCGAGATGGTGGGCACGCGCAGCCGCGACATTTCGAGAATGTTGCGGGCGATGGCCTCAGCCTGTCCGCGCTCTTCGGCGCCCAGCCCCGGAAATGCACCGGGCAGATCGATGAAACTGAATACCGGCCGGCCGAATTTTTCCGCAATGCGCATGGAGCGCAGCGCCTTGCGGTAGCCCTCCGGATGCGGCATGCCGAAGTTGCGCCGGACCCGCTCCTTGGTGGTGCCGCCCTTGCGGTTACCGATGACCATTACTTCTTCGCCGTCGAGCCGGGCCATGCCGCAGGCCACAGCCTCGTCGTCGCCAAAGGCTCGGTCGCCGTGAATCTCGCTGAAGTCCGTGAAGATCCGTTCGATCAGTTCCATCGGATAAGGGCGCTGTGGGTGGCGCGCCCGTTCAATTCTGGCCCACGCCGGCGATACGGTTTGCGCAGTGTGAGAAGCGGTTGATTCCTGTTCGCTCATGGATGATTTCTTTTGCTGCCGGAATCCTTGTTGGCCCTCCAGTGATTCTAAGGTGCCGGGGCGCGTGGGAGAAAGCTGCGACACGGGCCGTAGCTGATCTTAGTCTTCGGGGCCGTCCTTACCGGAATCCCGGCTGCCTGAGACAGGCAGCGTTTCCGGCGATGCAGTGCCCGGCTTCCGTTCGGTTTTACTCGTTTCGCACGGCTGTTCCGCTGCGCTGGGCCTGATGAGCACATCTACGCGATAACCGGCGTCCTCGGCCTTGCGCAGCGCGCCGTCGATCTCGCGGCTCAGCTCCTGCACGGCGGCACGATCGGGCGTGGGCGCAGCCGCCAGCTTGAGCAGCGACGGCATGAGCAGCCACCAAAGCAGCTCTTCGTAGCGCTCACGGATCAGGTACTCGCAGTTGCCGGCCTGATGCACGCCGCAGAGCCAGCGCACATCAGGATCGGACCAGAGCGCCGGCGTGAGGCCTACGGGCTTGCGGCCAGCGGGTAATTCTTCCCGCGCAGCCTTGCGGGCGATGCTGGCCTGCGGTTTTGCCCCGCGCGCTTCCTTGAGTGACGAATCACCGACCGACGAATCGTCGAGCGACGAATCGCGGGCCGGGGCTTTTTCCTCTGCAGCGACTGGCTCTTCACTGCCGATGCCCGCGCCGGTGAGCAGCCCGACCTTGATGCGCGCAGCCACGCGCCACGCCTCTTCACCTTCAAAGCCCAGCGCATGGCAGGCATGGCCGAAGGGCTCGCGCAGCCGGATGCGATCGAAGAGATCGAGCGCCGCGCGACCCGGATTCCGGGGATCGATGGACTCGGCCAGCAGCATGAGCGTCGACCAGCCGAGGATCGGGCCCCACATGGCGGTTGCGGTGACTTCCGGGCTGGGGCTGGGCAGCATTCGGCGCGCTGCCGCGGTCCACGGCGCCGGAAACAGCGCTTCAATAATCGGCAGCCGCATGGCTGCGCCAAGGCGCTCGCGGAAGAGATCGCCGAGCTCAGCCGGATTTTTCGGCTCGCGCTCGAGAGGCGGCGCAGCATCCTGCGCGCGACGCCGCATATAGGCCGCCTGCGCCAGCCGCAGAAATTTCTCCGCGCGCAGCCAGGCGTGCTCGAGGAAGTGCTTGCGCTCGCGCACGGTGTTGCGATGAGGCCCGACAGGCACGCCGCGTGGATGTTCGGCCACATCGGCGAACATGCGCACTGTCTGCGGATCCATGAGTTCGCGCAGCGCGGAGTGCACCGGCTGCAGTTCCAGATTCACCAGCTCGTCGGCCAGGCTGGGTACGCCGCGGCCGTTGAGATGGTCGGCGAGCCGGTCCCACGGGTATTCGGCAGAGGGCCGCATCTCATGCCAATCCATAAAGACGTGGCATTTGTACGCGTGCAGTTCGAACCTCAGGCCGTGGTCGAAATCGCTGTTGCGGCGCAGGTATTCGAGGCCGGTGAGCGAGTCGCGCCATGCGACGACGTTTGCATGATCGCCGCTGATGCCGAGGCCGTCGCGCAGACGCCGCTGCCGGACTTGCCCCGCGCCTTTATCGGCATAGCCGACCGAAGTATCGATTGTTCCGCGCGTCGATCCGTACCGATTGTGGTAGACAACGAGCGCGCGCTCGTGGCCCGCGCGGTTCGAATAGGCAAAGACGTTTTCGTCCACGCCTCCGTTCTCGTGCCAGAAATCGTAAAGCAGAAAATTGGCGCTCTCGGCAAACAGCCAGCGGCGCTTGAGCAGTGGCGCAATCTCGCGCTGGTGACGCTCGACGAGCCACTGATCGGGCCATTCATCGTAGCGCGGCCAGCGGTACTCCATGCCGTATTTTTCGGTGTAGCCTTCGATCTGCCCGTGGCCGAACATGGGCAGGCCGGGCAGGGTGGACATCATGACCGCGACGCCAAAGCATTTGTCGCCTTTGCCGAACTGGTCGATTGCTGTGCGCTCGTCTGGATTGCTCATGAAGTTGACGTAGCGCTTCATGATGTCGGGATCGAATTCGAGCGTGTTCTTAAGCACCGAGCGGTACTTGGCGTTGTCCTCGTCGCGCAGCATGACCATGAAGGCGCTGTTGTAGACGCGATGCATGCCCAGCGTGCGGACGAAGTAGCCTTCCATGAGCCAGAAGGCTTCAGCGAGGAGCAGGGTACCGGGAACTTCCTGCGCAACCCGATCCACAACTTCGCGCCAGAACTCATGCGGCATGTGGCGATCGAACTCAGCTTGCGTCATGCCGTACTCGGCACGAGAAGGAATGGCGCCGCTCGAGCCGGGACCGGGAAACCAGAGCCGGTGAAAATGCCGCTTGGCCAGCGTCATGGCGGCGTCAAAGCGGATCATCGGGAACAACCGTGCGACGTGCAGGATGGTTTGGATGACCTGTTCGCGTACCGCCGGATTCAGGTAGTCGAGCTGCGCAGTGTCGTTCCAGGGAAAACTCGTGCCGTCGTTGCCGTGGTAGATGTAGCGGACTTCGCCGGTGGACTTGTCGCGGCGCTGGAAGACGACGGCGGCGTCCGATTGCTCGTAATAATGATCCTCGATCTTGATCTCCACGCGGCTGTCGCTGGAGAGATCGGGACCGTTGAACGAGTACGCGGGATAGGGCGAGTCCCAGCGCTGCATGAACCACTCGGGATGCACAACCACCCACGGCGAGTCAATTCCCATGTGGTTGGGCACCATGTCGCTGGCAAGGCGGATGCCATGATGGTAGGCGCGGTCGCGCAGGTTGATGTAGGCGGGCTCGCCGCCCAGGTCATCGGCAATGCGGTAGTCGAAAAGCGAATAGGCGGATGCTACGGCGTCACTGTTGCCAGTGAGTTG
>JASIJW010000021.1:0-3185 GCA_030050035.1 Acidobacteriaceae bacterium
TCATTGATGCATTACTGCACATCATCTCTGCGAGCACAAGCTGGCACCGGCTGAAGACTTTCTCATGGGGTCAACTTCCGCTTTCGGTCGAGTGGAGGACAATTTGCACAAATGACCTATAATCGGCCGCTCTGTGCAGTATCTGTTGCTTAGTGCACGTTGGATTTCCAGAAGTACTTACCGGAACTTCTGGATAGCCTCCGCCTGCAGGTTTTTTAGCCGTGCGAGTTAGTTGTTTACCTTGATGGCTTGGCCAACGAAACATTAGCCCTTTGGGATGTATTTTCCAAGAAATGTTGTTTTTTTGTCCGAATAATTCGCAACACAACCCGGCTTCGGCCAACAAAGAAATTCGAAAAGGCGACCTCATGCGAAGGAGAGTTCAAAGCTTTCTGCGACGCCAATGACATCTGGCACCCCGAGAAGCTTTCTACGTTCAGCGAATACCTGCTTCCTGCCGTCGGAAATCTCCGGTGATTCTCGGCTCAATCCTGTCTTAGGGACGCTGGGTGCCTTGCGCGATCCGCGTATACCTCCTGAAAGTTGGCAAGCGGCCTACATGTAGGTACCAATCCGAATTTCCAACCAGCCATGTCTCCAAATCCCAACCATTTGTGGGTGATTTTGCAAAATTGGACTCCACCTGTTTAGGGTGGAGGGGTACGAGTCGCTCGTTGCAGGACTTTACGCTGGACTTGGCCGGGATCGAGCCGACGACCCCCTCCATGCATGGAATTTTCGTGATACAGATCTGTTGATGGCAAAGGACGTATAAGTCGGCAAAGCCGGAAAATGAACCAAGAAGGCGCTTTTTTTCTGCCAGATTTTCCAACCGAGCGGGCGGGCGATATGTTGGGACTCGGCCCGAGTTTCGATCGGGGTGGAGTTTCGGGTGGACGACGATTCGGACCTCGCAGCCGCGATCCTGGATCGCATCCTCGAACGCGGCTGCCTGATCCCTCTCGATGGACCTTCCCTACGCACCAGTTCCCTCAATCCGGAGGGTGAGCTTGTGCAACTCAACCAGGTGTGCCAGAATTGCTGGAATTTCAAGGCCGGAATTTCCGGAATCCGCATGTGTAAAATGCAGATAAGTTGATTTTTTCAGCTGCTTGATCCGACAGGAAACAATGGCCGCTACTGACTCCGAAACTATCTTCGAGGTTCTCGCGCGCCAGTTCGAACTGGCTAAGCTCAACGAAGCGAAGGATGGTGCACTCATTCAGGTCGTCGATCCAGGCATCCCACCCGACGAGAAATCCTTCCCTCAGCGCGGCCTGATCGTTATTGGATCCACTGCATTCAGGCTCATTGTCGGAATTTTTGCTGCTTTTCTACAGGCTGCTACCTGGCGTTGGAAAGGCGATTCCGAGACTGCGTTAAAGCTCCATCTACTGCGCGATGCGCTCGCTCTCACGCGGTAGTTCGGATCCGCGACGTATGCGCGAGGCTCCATTGGACCAGCCTTCATCCCACAGGGCCGTAACAACTGAATCTGCGGCGAACGGCGAGGAGTGTCCTGTTCGGTCGTCTCAGCACGGGGATCTGCCCCGGAGCTTCGGTATCATTCGCGCGCTCATGATCCGAAGAAACGATGACGCTCGCGATAATGTTAAGTATTCCAGATCAGAAAGAATTCTTCGAGCAGTGCAATCTGGAGCATCATCTGCTATCGCCCGCGTGTTTCAGCTAGGCATCTCTTTGATAACCATTCGACTCACAATTCACTATTTGGGTGCCGAGCGGTTTGGGCTGTGGATGACGATATTTTCGCTGATCAATATCCTGAATTTTGCTGATTTTGGTATTGGGAACGGCCTCCTGAATGCTATAGCCGAAGCTTACGGGAGGCGTGATTCCAAATCCATCCAAGAGGCAATTTCAAGTGGATTCTTCGCGCTTTCGATATTGTCGCTATTTTTCTGTGCGCTATTCTTAGTTTCGTATCAATATATACATTGGTCGAGCATCTTCAAATTGCACTCACCTACTGCCGTTCGAGAGGCAGGTCCCACCACCTTCATATTTTTTGCATGCTTTGCAGTTGCACTCCCACTCGGTGTCGCGCAGCGTATTCAGCTTGCACTTCAGAAAGGATATCTTAACGGAATATGGTCGATCCTCGGTACAACAGTGGGGTTTGTAGGACTGTGCTTGGCCATACGTGCCAAACTTGGCCTGCCCTGGCTTGTTCTTTCTGTCGCAGGTGGACCATCTATCTCATTGCTGGCAAATTGCATCTTCATTTTTTGCCGGCAGCCTAATCTCCGACCAAGTCTGGCTTGCGTCTCCCGAAAGTTTTCAAAGCAAATTCTAAAAGCAGGAACCCTGTTTTTTGTGCTTCAAATTGCAATGGCGGTCGGCTACCAATCAGACAATATAGTAATCGCGAGGATTTTGGGGCCGGAAGCCGTTGCTTCATATTCTGTGGCGCTTCGCATATTCCAAAGTGTCCCCATCTTTCTGGGCTTTTTCATGCTGGCATTATGGCCGGCTTATGGTGAGGCGGTGGCAGGCGGGGATTATGCTTGGATTCGAGCAACCTACCGTAGATCAGTTTCTCTGAACGGGCTTATTGGCGTTATTGCGGCGCTTGTTCTCTTTGTTTCGGCTCGTTTAATCATTCGTTTATGGGTGGGTAGGGGCCTAGAGCCTACACACCTGTTGCTGATCGCTCTCGCAGCCTACTGCATTACCAACTCCCTAGTCGGGCCGATCTCGGCGATGATGAACGGCATGAGTTTGCTTCGCTTTCAGGCAGTATCGTGGTCAATCATGGCTGTTGCGAATCTTACATTATCAATTTGGTTGACCAAATTGATTGGAGTTTCCGGAGTTGTTTTTGGATCGGTGATTTCTCAAGGCGTTTTCATACTTATTCCAAGCATCTGGTATATTCGGAGCGTTCTCACGGGTTCACAGTCGGGGGAAGTCGGCAACGTCGCTGGCTCGGAACTGCTGTGAGTCGCTGCATTTTCAAAGTATGAGATCTTCGCCCTCACACTTTGCTTTTTTAACCGGCCCATGATCAGATTTAAAGGAAAAGCGCGGGCCGGCAAATCTGGACTGGAGAAGCAGTATCGAATGAAACCGAGTGAGGTCAAACACGCCGCCACTATTGTTCTTACGGCAACCATACGGGTCCGGGCGAACATGTCTATGACAGTGCGCACTTCTACTTCTCT
>JASIJW010000178.1:0-5974 GCA_030050035.1 Acidobacteriaceae bacterium
AGGAGTGTCTTTGAGATCGTGGCTGAGAAACAAGCGCCAGACCATCCGTATATCCAATCCGCACTCCTGAATGGAAAGCCGTTATCGCGCGCATGGCTTCGACACAGCGAAATTGCTGCGGGCGGTCGCTTAGAACTGGTCTTGGGGCACGAGCCCAACTTAACCTGGGCAACCGAGAAAGTGAATCGTCCCCCGAATGCTGCCTCAGAATTGTGAAACCTGATAGCGATTTCAAACAAGATGTCAACAAATCACTCAGCTGAGACAAGGGACTAAATGAATCGTCGCCCGCAAGGAACTTCCTGGCAAATATGAACAGACGTGACGCCCTAAAAGTAACTGCCGCTGCAGCCGGAATCATTTGTTTGCAACCTCAGATCTTGGCTCTTGACCAGGATCAGACTTCTTTGGAGAAGTCGGACTTTGCCCGGCCGATTCGCGGGATAGCGAATCACGGTGGGAGATTTGTCCAACCGATCCAGCTGACGATAACGCACGCCGGAACCGACGCAACGCTGGTTGTACGCTTCGACCATCAGGAGGTCGAGCGCCGTGTTCTGTCTGCAGGAACACATACGTTCAATGTCTATCTCGATCCGGTTGAAACAGCCAGGCAAGTGCATATCGAGTATGAAATTGCCGGCACGTCAAATTCGGCCAAAGTTCGCGTGGAACCGGTACGCAAGGTCCAGATCTTCATCTTGCCCCATTCTCACCACGACCTAGGATATACCGATCTCCAGAGCAACATTGAGGCAAAACAAGTGGCAAATATCTCCAAGGGAATTGAACTGGCGCGAAACACCGCCAACTACCCGCCGGGAGCCCGATTCGTTTGGAACCTTGAGGTCCTCTGGGGTTTAGATCTGTTCATGAGAACCAAAACCGAGCCAGAACGCGAAGAGTTAATTAGCGCTGTGAAGAAAGGATGGATCGGGCTCAACGGTATGTATGCGAACGAGCTCACTGGCCTTTGCCGGCCTGAAGAACTTCTGCAATTGTTCCGTTATTCAATGGAAATAAGTAATCAATCTGGAGTCCGCGTTGATTCCGCCATGATCAGTGATGTCCCTGGGTATACCTGGGGGACGGTCTCCGCAATGGCCCAAGCAGGTATCCGCTACTTCTCGGCCGCTCCCAATTACTTCGACCGAATAGGGACCTTTATGGTCGCTTGGCAGGATAAACCGTTCTGGTGGGTCTCTCCTTCAGGAAATGAAAGGGTGCTTTTTTGGATTCCCTGGACTGGCTATGCGATGTCGCACATCATGAAGCTGGATTCAGAGTGGGTCAGCAAGTATCAAGCAAGACTGGATGAAATCAGTTTCCCCTATCAAATCTCTTATATTCGGTGGGCGGGCCACGGCGACAATGCCGTCCCTGATCCGGACATTTGTGAGTTCGTGAAGCAATGGAATGAAGAATATGAATGGCCCCGCTTCACCATTTCGACAACGGGGGATGCGTTTGCTGCATTCGAGAAACAATATGGCCACCGGCTGCCGGAATTCAAAGGCGACCTGACCCCTTACTGGGAGGATGGAGCCGGGTCATCGGCGTTGGAGACACGAATGAGCCGCGGAGCAGGCGAGCGTCTGGTGCAGGCAGCAACGCTCTCTACGATGCTGGCACCGCACGCATACAAGAACTCTGATTTCAACGCAGCCTGGAGAAATGTCTTGTTGTATTCGGAACACACATGGGGAGCGTGGAATAGTGTTTCGGATTCTGAGAACCCCTTCGTGACACAACAATGGCAGGTTAAGCGCCAATTCGCGGTGGACGCTGAGAGCGAATCAAAGAGACTCCTCGATGGGGTGCTCGACGCATACGTCAGCGAGAGCGATAGTTCGACTATAGACGTGCATAACACCTGCTCTTGGCCGAGGACAGATGTGGTTCTGATCTCGAAGGAGAGCTCTCTCGGCAAAGATCATGTCAAGAACGAACATGGTGCATCTATTCCATCACAACGTCTTTCAACGGGAGAATTGGCCTTTCTCGTAGAGAATATTCCTGCGCTGGGAACTGCGAGTTTTCATCTTTCAACAGCAGCGCCGCATGTCCCGGCAAGATGCGTTTCAGTGCTGGACGGAGTTTTGGATAACGGTTTTGTGCGCGCAAAAGTCAATAGAAAGAACGGCAACATCATCGAGCTCATGTCCAAGAGGGTTGCGCACAACCTTGTGGACACAAGCTCAGACCAAGCAGTAAATAAATACCTGTTCCTTGAAGGAAGTGACACATCGAAAGCGAGTACGAGTGGGCCGGCGCACGTCGTAATCGAGGACCCCGGTCCCCTCGTTGCCTCGATCCGTATCGAGTCTTCCGCGCCGGGGTGTGTGGACCTTGTTCGTCGCGTGCGAGTGAAAGCCTATGTGGATTGGATCGAAATTCTCAATACCCTGAATAAGAAACGCACCCACCTGAATCCGCACCCGGGCGAAGGCGGTCCTGGCGGTGATTTTGCTCAGCATGAATCCAAGGAAAGCGTGCAATTTGCATTTCCGTTTGCAATTGAGAACGGCCAGATTCACATCGATGTTCCTCTTGCAGTAATGCGTCCTGAAATTGATCAACTTCCGGGATCTTGCAAGAACTGGTTACCTGTGGGCCGATGGATCGATGTTGCAAATGCTGAGTACGGCGTCACCTGTACAACGCTTGATGCGCCTATGGTCGAAATCGGTTCGCTGTCGGCCACCATGCTAGGCTCGCAAACCCATCCTGAAATCTGGCGAAAGCATATTGAGCCCACACAGACATTTTATTCCTGGGTCATCAACAATCATTGGTCAACAAATTACCGCGCATATCAGGAGGGACTCATCGAGTTTCGGTATGCGCTTCGTCCGCACGTCGGTTACGAGCCCGCAGCTGCGAGCCGATTTGCGATTGGCATGTCACAACCACTTGTTGTTTCGCCCAAGGGACAGCGACCTCGAACGGCTCTGAAGCTCCGGATAGATCAGGAAGATGTGCTTCTGCAGGAATGCAAGCGAAGTGCAGACGGCAGCGCGTGGATTGTCCGGCTTTTCGGCGCCGCGGGAGAAGACCGTAACACCAGTTTGACTTGGACAGATGACACTCCGATCAAGATTTGGCGGAGCGACCTGAGCGAACAGCCGCTTGAACTACTCGGTAAACAGGTGGAGGTACACGCTTGGGAATTGGTCACCCTGCGCATTGAAACCCCGAACGCGTAGGTTCGGCTGCAATCGACTTCAGTCGCGGATCACTGTGACACCGAGTTTTTCGGAAGGACGCATACCAAGAGCAGATGCACCAGAATCGGTAATCAGATTTTTCGGTTTCATGGTGGGACAGTTTTGAACATTCACAAAGCGTGTTTGCCGCTGTCTTTTAGGCGAAAGAAACCCTCGATCCGCTAATCTCGCGGACAATCTTGGAATATCGAGCACTACGGTATTCAGAGCCCTTCGCATCTTCCAGACATCGCTGGGGGAAACGAAAACCAGGATTCTGGATCGGGCAATCGAAATGAATTTTTGCCCGAATAAAGGCGTGACTCCGGGGCATGGGAAACCACGATGGAAATGGGACAGGTTGACTGAGGCAGGAAGTTTCTTCGATGAGATCAACTTGTACCAACGATGTAAGGCCTTAGCGAGGGAAAGAAGATGACGAACGATCCAATCGCGCCGGGGAGCATCACCCGGCGCAGGTTTGTGGGCACAACTCTTGCGGCGCTCTCAGCCGGCATTGCCTCGAGAAGAGGACTGGCGGACGGAGTGGAGTTTCGCGCCGAGCCGGAAGCCGGCCAGATTCCGACGCTCGACGACCTGGCGACCGGATGGCTGGATTGCAGCCAGTTGGCTCATATGCCCTCCCTGCATAATTTTCATGAGATGGCTGCCTGCGCACCCGACCTCGTAGGCGTCAATTTTTGTCCCGGAGGCCAACTCTATGAGGACTCCGGTCCGCGTTGGTACATCTACAACACGTTGCCGCTCTGCCGCCTGCTGATCGACGGAGGACAGTACGACAGCTCGAACTGCCGATGGTCTGCGTATCAGGCGGAGCGGCGAGCCAATGCCGGCGATCTGGAGGTGCTCACCACCAACCGGCTGGTGATGGAGGACACGATCGTTCTTTGGCGTCTGAGGCTGACCAATACCGCATTGGCGGAAAGGAGCTTTCATCTCTGCGTGGCCGCTGACGGCGAGCTGAACCATACTGAAGCCGGTCTTGAGATTCAAGCGATGGCTGTGTTGGATGAAGTCGTCGATCACTTCGCAGGAGGAGGTGCTCGTTTTCGCGTTGTGAGCCGCAACTCATTCGGCGTTCCGGATGGGAATCGGAAAATGACCGCAATCTACCGCTTTCTGGATGGGGCCGAGGCCAAGACGGCCGAGCCCGGGGCGCAATGGACGATGCTCCTGAAGCCCGGAGAGAGCAGAGAGATTCGCTTTCTGATGAGTGCAACCAATATGGACGGCCGGCAAAGTTCTGAGGCGGATCAAGCGACCTCCGCCGCCTGGTTTGAAGCGCAGTGGGAACGCGCGAAGAGGGTATGGGAGGAGCGATGGAGCGCTGCCTTCACTCCGGGCAACCAGTTCTTCTCCGGCAATGCGCCCGTCTTGTTGACCGACGATAGCGCAATTCACGAAATCTACTATCGCAGTGTGCTGACGCTGCTGGTGTTGCTGCGCACCAATCTCTGGAGTAATCGCACCTTTATTACCAGCGGCGAGCGAGCCAAGGGCACCGTGTTTTATTGGGACACCTCGCTGTTCTCGACACTCTTTGCCATGCTGGAGCCGAAGCAAATGAAGGAACAGCTCAAGCTGTTTCTGGAGCAGGATCCTCATGCGGATGCAGTCATCATCTTTGAGGATCAGCGGCCCCCTTCGCCAATGAAGTTGATCGTGCCGCCGGGGTGGGACCTGCGCGGATACGCAGCCAATGATCTGTCGATCTTCCGGCTGACGTGGTCCTATCTCTGCGTGACACAGGATATGGATTTCCTGCGGGAAAAGATCGCCGATCAGTCGGTGCTCGACCGGTTGCGCGTGCTGGCGACGGACTGGAAGAAACTGCTGCGCAAGCCCGCAGACACTTTGGCCGATTATGGCGAGGCGCAGAACCTACTGGAGTGTGTGCCGACCTACACTCACAAGGTGCCATCGTTCAATGCAGCCGATGTGTGGATGATGCGCGAGCTTGCCGGCATCTTGGAGGCGGTTGGCGAGCCGGACGAGGCGCGCGAGATGTGCGCCGAAGCTGATGCAATGGTAAAAGCGGTGATGAGTTTGTACGTTCCGGGAACAGGTGTCTGGGTAAGCCTTCACCCAGATGGCAGCCGCGTGGAGATGCGCCACTGCTATGATTTTGCGACGGTGGGCCGCTTCATGGCCGGAGATCTTTCAGCCAATGTGCGAGGGGAGATGGTCAACTTCGTGAAACGGGAGCTATTGGCCGAGAAGTGGATGCGGGCGCAGTCCATGCTCGACCCGGCCGCAGCCAATTCCGACCGTCCCGATCATGGACCGATGGGGGCGTACGACGCATGGCCGGCCGTGACGGTGGATGCGATGTGCGCATTGGGTTACTGGGAGGATGCTATTTCGTTCCTGCGGCGAACGCAGGCCGCGATCTACGAAGGCGTCTACGCGCAAGCGCATGAATTCTATGGCCCGAATCGACGCCAATTTGATGCGCCGGTGCGGATTGCTCAAAGGGAAGGCTGTATGCGGGAGTGTACGGGCGGCGGCGCCTTTGCGGAGACGATTATCTGCACCCTCTTTGGCTTTTCTGCCAGGCCGGGAGGCAAACCTGCGTTGCTGGACGCCGGGCTGCGACGCGGATTCCGCGGAGAGTTGCATCATCTGCGGTACAGAAACGAGTTGCTTTGCATTCGATCCGGTGAGGCCGGGGTCGATCTGCGTAACGAACTCTGAGCGAGATTCCTGCCCAGTTAAGCGGCGAAAAGAACAGGTGATACGCAGATCTT
>JASIJW010000179.1:0-3506 GCA_030050035.1 Acidobacteriaceae bacterium
CGGTGCAGACAGAAATGAATGATGTGGCTTTTGTTAACTACCACCAGTTCCGTGCGACCGTACGAATTCTTCCGAGTGAGGGTGAGCAACGGTGACAATGCTGCCGAATAATATGCGCCGGCGAGCGTTTCACTGCGCTGCATTGAATTAGATCGCATGCGTGGGAATGTTCCTCCGATTCATGAACCTATCGAGGATCGTATCGAGCGCAAAGAAACCTGGCCCGAAAATGAGAACGATCAGCGAGGCCGCGAGGAATGTGAAGGGGTCGGCGCCGTAAAAGTTGCCAGGGTTGCTGAAAAACGATGCGAGGGCGGAAGAATCGGCCACGATATAGGCGACGATCATGTCGATCGCAAGCGCGAGAGCAACCGGCCGCGAGAATAATCCGATGGCCATTAAAATTCCTCCGCAGAGCTCAAGCAGGGCGACAAAGATCGCGGCCAGGTGCGGCAGCGGAATGCCAAGCTGGAAAAAGTAGCTTGTGAAACGGGAGAGATGCTGTAATTTGCCCCAGCCGGTTTGCGCGAATTGCCACCCCCAATAGAGGCGGACGGCGAGAAGCAGCGGGGATTGCAGACTTGAAGCGCCTTTGCGAAAGAGGTCGTTGAGCCGGATGATCCGGTCACTCATCGGATATTCTCCTGAGGCGACCCGCGGTTGTTTTCATCCCAGGTTGCTGGACAATTCCATAAACCCATCGCCCATAAATCAGCCGATAAACCCATCGCCGACAAACCAGCCCATCGCAGACCAGTTTGCAAAGTTCTGCTGCAGGAAAGCCGGGCGTTGTTCCTGGGGGATGACGCTCGATGCAAATGCTGTGTCGATTGCAGGGCCGAGCGGCCGGCGGGCGGCCAACGCGGAGAGCAGACGAAACTCCTCCTCGATCAGCCGCTTGTACCAGACGGTGTTTTGTTGCCGGTGAACCGCGAGCCAGATCGGTTCCGGCTGCAGGGCCGCGGTGCGGCGCACATGCCGGCGCTTGCGGGCGTTACTCGCGTTGTTGGTGCTGGCGTTGTTGGCGCTTGAGGCGCTGCTGCTGTCTGCGCTGCGCACAGCGAGAAGCAGGTCGTCGACCGGATACTTGAGCGCAAGCAACTGCAGGTACGGTTGCAGGTGGAGGATTGAGTTTTCGCCGATGGACGCGAGTTGTCCGGCTTGGAGGCGTGGGCGCTCCTCGGCGTCGAATGCCTCGATGTGAGCCCATTCGAGTTGCACCATGTCGAGGGCGAGTTCGACGTGCGGCTCGATGTGCTCGGGATGAGCACGAAGCCACGCTTCGAGACGCGAGCCCAGGTTGCGCAGCGTAAATGATTCCGAGGGGCAGTCGGTTAGATATTCGCGCATTAAACGGTCAAATTTGGCGCGGCCGAGGATCGCTTCGAGGCCGGGGAAATCCTCTTCAAATGAGGTGAAGAGACGGAACCAATATTGCCGGTTGTAGATTTCCAACCGCTCGAAGGAGGTGAGCCGGTCATTGGGGCGGATGATGGCTTCGGCTTCGTCGACGTTTGAGGCGCCATCGCGGCGGCGCTGCGGCATCGCATAGCCGCGCGTGAGCGGATGCATGACGGCTGCGGCCATGCGGCGCTGAATGTCTAAAAGTTCGGTCGGGGCTGCAAATTTAATCGCTTCGCTCATGGCTGCGCCTCCCGAGCGGCCGCGAGTTCGATGGCTGCGGCTTCGACTGCGCCGATGGCCTTGCCGTGTGCGGCCGTCGTAGCCGCTTGCAGGTAGCGAACGGCTTTGAGCGCCTCGGCGTGGACTTCATCGAAGCTGGGTATGTTGTCGTCCCACTCGAGAAGCGTGGCCGTGGGGCCGCAGCGTTCGATGGCGCGGGCGTAGAGCTTCCAGACGGCAGGCAAGACCGGATGATCGTGGGTGTCAAGGATGTACTTTTCGAACTTGCTGTGGCCGGCGATGTGAATTTGCGCTACGCGCTCGGGAGCGACGAAATTCACATAGGTGAACGGGTCGAAGCTGTGGTTGCGCGAAGAGACGTAGATGTTGTTCACGTCGAGCAGGATGCCGCAGTCGGCGCGCTCCACGACCTCGGTGAGGAACTCCCACTCCGTCATCTCCGAAGCGTGGAACTCAGCGTAGCTCGATACATTCTCGACCACTACGGGAACTTCAAGAAAATCGCGGACCTGGCGGATCTTGCTTGCCGTTACCTCGACTGCTTCCCAGGTGTAGGGCATAGGCAGGAGGTCATGGGTGTAACGGCCGTCCACCGATCCCCAGCAGAGGTGATCGCTCAGCCAGGGAGTTCTGGTGCGGCGAACGAGCGCTTTCAGGCGCTTCAAATGTTCGCGGTTCAGCGGATCGACGGACCCGAAGTACATTGAGACGCCGTGCTGGACGACTTTGTACTGATCGAGGATTTTGTCGAGAACTTCCATGGGCCGGCCGCCATCGACCATGTAGTTCTCGGAGATGATTTCGAACCAGTCAACGACCGGTTTGCGCGCGAGGATGTGATTGTAATGCGGAACGCGAAGGCCGATTCCAACGCCATAATCCGTGAAGCCGTTAAAGCGATTGGCTGGCATGGTGTGCTCCTAAGGCAGGAAGACCGGCGGCGCAGGTGCGGTTGAAACCTACGCCGCCTGTTAAAGCGATGGTCGTGATCAGACCGTTGTGATTCAGACCATACGCGTGGCCGTCGCGGAGCAACTATTTTTTGGAGCCGTCCGTAGCGCAGCCGCCCTTACCCTTGCAGCTATTCTTGCCCTTGCAGCCGTTATCGCCGCTCTTGCAGCCGCCTTGCCCTTTACAACTGTTTTGCCCTTTACAGGCATGCTTTTGCGTCTGGGCATTGAAACTGCCAAAGGAGGTTTGGCCCGCCATCAGGGTGGTTGAAGTTCCGGATGACGGAAGCACGCTGGAACGCGCGGCCGTGGTACCGGCGAGCAGGCCGGAGGCGGCAGCCGTAAGCAGAAGTGTCTTGATGCTGTTGTTCATTCGGGTTTCCTCCATGGATTGGAATGGGGTCGCACAGATGTGCCGAGTTCCAACGATTGAAACGGAGCAAAAGGGTGGGTGACGGGTGACCCTTTTGGAGGAGCCTATGGCAATGGAGAGAAGAATACACCCAGACTCTTATGGTCGATAAGGGGAGGTTCCAGATTTAGAAGTGGATCGAGGCTCGCGATGGCAAATCTTCCCGTAAAAAATAATGAAATATTAGTGTAATACACTCATATTTAGTTTTTCCCTCTTGACAGGTGCAGTCGGATTGCCTATCTTTAGCACTTGGAAGATGTGATTGCTAGCATACCGCCGGCAGGGCTGCTGTTGGCGGGCGGGTTGGAGGCTCTACAGCTTCCGGCTCAAACTCTCAGATTTTCTTTTATTCCACTCAAATACCGCTGGCCGGGCTTGCGTCTGGCGGGCGCGTGAAGGAGAAACGAAGCGATGGCAGCAACAGCAACGACCACTACGTTCACCCCGCTCCACGACCGCATTCTGGTTCGTCGTGTGGAGGAGACCGAGACAGTTCG
>JASIJW010000022.1:0-10669 GCA_030050035.1 Acidobacteriaceae bacterium
TTTGTGAACAGTTCCGAGAAGCCTTTTGCTCTCGAGTCAACCCCTTTAAATTACGCTCGAAAGCGCCAGGGGATGATTCGGGCGTACGTTTGGCAACCTAAAGATCAACCGGGACTAGGTCCCCACCGGCCCTCTCGTGAACTAGATGCTGGAGAACGCCGTTTTCTCCGAAATGGTCCGAAGTCAAAAGGGATCCGCCGAATTCCGGTTCAGAGAATTAGGCAGGCTATCAGGGGGCGCCCCGAAAGGGAGAATTCTCTCCGTGTCCTTTCTCCCTGGAAATACTGAAATTTGTCCGGAATTTTAAGCGTGATCGACAAATCGGGAAGAATTCTCTGAAATTAAGGACTCTATGGCGGTGCAGGGGGTTTCGAGCGAAACTCTCTCCGCGTTCAAATTTCCCGTGAACAGGGAAAAATACAGGGAATATCGGCATTTCAGCGCTTATTTTTGCGTGAATGTCCCCATTCGATTGGCTATTATCTACTCAATCCAGGAGAGTTGGCGCGACTGCATCATAGACGCCATGAACGAATGCTCTATTGCGGAACAGGGAATTCCAAGTGTAATCGGAGCCGTGAACAGGGGAAAATCGCAGGAGTGCCGGCACGATTATGCACCTAATGGTTCACACAACCGCCGGCGAAGCTGTCCGCGAAACGCAGGTTATCCCGATCCCCAGAGCGTCCTGCTGCTCAAGCGGGTGACCTGCCCTCGTTTTCCGCACGGTGATCTTACAACTTATCTAACACGCGGAAGAACCTGTAAATCAGCGCAGACAATCTCCGGACCGCAAAGTCTCAGTGAATCCTGCTAGCGATCACCTGAGAGTCAGCTGCATTCCAATTGATGCTCGTCGACCGCAATAAAATCTCAAAAGGCCGAATCGAACCATCGGGTCGTGTTGCGCGCTGGAGAGTCGGAGCGACTGTATTCGAATGAAATAGAGCCTCGGCGCCCGCCTGCGTTCCGGCTACGTCCAGTCCCTGCAGGATCAGCAGATGGCCATTGCCGCTTAGGTTGGGCAAGAAGGAGATCAGGGCGATGGTCTCATGCACCGGCTCATTCCAATGGCTTTCGTAAGAAGCCGGCTCTCCGGGCTGTGGATTCTGGTTGATAATTACTGCACCTTCCATGCCCTGGCGATAGACAACGCGAAAGTTGGCGCTATTGTCCGCAATGCCGGCCCAAGGGTTACTGCCCACTGAGCCGATGATCACAGCGTTGGCGTCCTTAAGGTCGTCAAGCCGCAGATCGCGCGGGAAGCGAAGGAAGGTTCGCTGCAGATTGTACTCTGGTAGCCCCGTGAGCGAGGCAATCGTTTGGGCGTCGACAAAGCTTGTGAACCTTTGCGAAAGCAGGTCTTTGGCACTTTGCGCATCCACTCCTTGGAGCGGCAGTTCCATATACTCGCCCTTCAAGTAATCTGCAAGTGACATCGGACGGTGCGAAAAGTCTTCGAGGAGGTTGAACCCGACATCGGCGGGAACGATGTAGGTGTTCCGCTTCCCATCGAAGAGAGCTATCCAGAGCGGATCAGCAGCCGTTCGTGGCCGATGGGGAGTGCTCAATCGAACCCCGGCAAACCACCCGAGAGAGATAAGAATCGCACTATACGCGGCCAGCACTGAGGCGCGGATCACCCAAAGCTTCCACTTCGATCGAGAGCCAGTCGTGCTCTCTGTACTGGGCGCGGCCGCCGGTTGCGTTTGAATGCTGGCTGAGTCCAGCTGGAAAATCGCGGATTTAGCTGGCGTGAGGGGCGTTTCCACTGGCGCCCAGTGGAACTGTGGTGCGTACGAGCCGGCAGGGAGCTCAATCTGGACAATTGGCTGGCCAGGCAGGCTCTGATAATACTGCGCCAATCTCTTGCGGACCTCTGAGGCCTTGACGCGCACCACAGCATCGTTGCCGGTGTCGTAGTCAATCGGGCGGCCAAACATCTCAACGCCTAGCATCCGCTCACGAAGACAATCCAATTCACCGGCCAGTGCGTGCTCAACAATCCGCTGAAGGAAATGCTGGGCCCGATTGCCGCCCATGAACGCGTCGCTGGACAACACCTCCTGAAGATGGCTGCGCACAGCAGCTAATTGTTCGGCAGAAAGTACAGCCGACCTCGAATCCTCCAGCATTTTTGTTTGTTTCATGAGCGGGCGTAAGTATACCACGATGAAAATCGGCAGAACAAACGTGGCAGCAAACTGTTTCACGAGCTTTCAAACGCCGCCAACATCACTGATCGTTTTGGCGGGTAAGTAATTGAAATAAAAAGCGATCATCGACAGCGGATTCCGCAAACTGCTTAAGCGCTCTACAAACTGCTTAAAACGTTCCGCAATTTGTGAAATCAAGTATTTTCAGAACTAGTTTCCGTGAAAAGCGGAAGCCTGTGACAGGGGTGGCGGCAATTCATCAGGCGACCCTGATCAGCGTCTTTTCGGAGGAGCATACGATGTGCAAAGCTTTTTGGAGCGCCGGGGTCCGTAATATGAAGTTGTCAGTTGAGTGGTGGAAGACCTGCAGAGCAGTTGGCCTGTGGCAGGCGTGTCTTCTGGTCGGAATCCTGTTGCTATCCGGCACGGGGTTTGCACAGCTATCGACGGCTTCGCTGAGCGGTGCTGTCCGAGATTCCAGCGGTGCGGTGATTCCCAACGCCAAAATCGTGCTGAGAAATGTCGACACGGCTGTCGAGCACACAACCACGTCCAATAATTCGGGCGCCTATCTCTTTACCGATATCACCCCGGGGAGATATACGGTTCGCTCATCTGCTCAAGGCTTCGCGGAGCAGCAGGTTCCTCAGTTCACACTTACGGTCGGACAGGCTGCGACGATTGATTTTGCTTTGTCCGTTGGTTCGCAAACCACTGTAGTGACGGTGCAGGGCGCTACACCGCAGTTGGAATCGACAACTGCCAGCCTAGGCACCGTTATCGACACGAAACAAGTGAACGATCTCCCTCTGAACGGTCGCGACTTTACCCAGCTTCTTGTCTTGACCCCGGGTATGTCTACGGTGAACAACTCGCAGTCCGGTACTTCGCAGCATAATTATGCAGAGCCGGAACCGTCCAACCAATACTCTACGATTCCCTCAGTCAATGGGATGGGCAACCGAAGCAATTACTTCTTTACGGATGGCCTGAGCAATTTTGGCTCCTTCCACAGTGTGTATGCGGTCCCGCCCATCATCGACGAGATACAGGAATTCAAAGTTGTGTCTCACCCGGACACTGCGGAATACGGGTCGGTAACCGGCGGCGTCGTCAATGTGGTCACCAAGTCGGGCACCAACGACCTTCACGGCTCGGCCTTCGAGTATGCGCGCAATGGGATCTTCGATGGTCAGAAGCCTTTCACTCAAAGCCGCCCGGATTTTACCGAAAACGAATTCGGCGGAGTGCTGGGCGGACCGGTTTTGCTCCCGAAACTATACAACGGCAGGAAGCATAAGACCTTCTTCTTCGGGGCATACCAGGGATTCCGCTATTCACTCGTCGAGGCCAATGCTATAAGAGTTCCCACCCCCGCGGAGCTCTCTGGGGATTTGAGCGATTGGCCGACACAGATATACAACCCCTTCACTACTACCTACGACTCAACCACTCAAACGTTCGTTCGTCAGCCATTTGCGGGCAACAAGATTACTCCGGATCCCAATATAGTAGCGTATGCGAAATTTATCTTCCCTGCTGGCGGACCGGCATTTGATAGCAACGGACATAATGCGACCGACTCTACCCCCGATACTCAGAACATCAACCAATGGACTGCCCGGATCGACGAAAAAATTGGCGATAACGACTCAGTATGGTTTCGCTATAGCTCCGACACAAGTTCGGAAACCAATTCGGGCGGCGTCCCGGGACTCCCGCAAACCGTCCAAATTCCAAACAGAAACTATGGCGGCAGCTACGTACATGTCTTCAGTCCGAGCCTCGTTCTTCAGGCCGCATTTGGCAGGACCGAAGTCGGAGACAACGTGTATGAGCAATATACCGCGTCATCGACAGGCATCATCAGCCAGGTTGGGTTCTCTCCCGCATTTGTCGGCAACTGGGTGGCATATCCGGGAGCCAGCTTCCTTCCTTCGCCCGGTATCAACGGGACCGCTGTCGGCGGCTCCCAATATGCCAATCCAAATCCGGGCTACGCGCTGCACCCCGATGTTCCAAATGCCAACCAATACAGCGGGATGTTGACGAAGACTATCGGAAACCAAACGCTCACCTTAGGCGGCGGCTATATCACGAATAAGTTTTACGCTCCGATTACAACCGATGGCCTCGGATTTGGGGCGTCGCAAACCGCGAACATAAACGCTAACGATCCTCTCTCCGCGGTCGATACCGGCGACCCAATGGCCTCGTTTCTGCTTAACGTTCCGAGCTCAGCAGACCGGCGCAACGCCGTTACGGAAACGCGCCCTGGCGGTGTCATGAGCGAATTCTTGCAGGATTCCTGGAGAGTCACAGGCAGGTTGACGATCAACATGGGTGTTCGCTACGACCTCACGTTTATTCCCCCCGTGGGACCTAACAAGCTAATCGGCGTCAGCGGCGGGCCCGAGACAGGCAACATGGATTTCAACACCGGCAACTATGTCATTCAGAAGCTGCCGCCTCCCTGTAGCGTGCGCGGCTATGCGCCCTGTATTCCCGGAAACGGCACGCTTCCGGCAAACGTTGTCGTGTCTCCAAACGACAAACTCATGCATAATACGCCCACGAATGTCGGCCCCCACCTCGGTTTCGCTTTAAGGGTGAAAAATAACTTGGTTGTTCATGCGGCCGCCGGCATCGTTTATGACAATTGGTCGGGCATGCTGCAATTGGCGCAGAATCTCGACGGAGGGTGGCCGGACATCGGTACACTGGAAGCCGGTAACTTGAACACGCCGACTGCCACCAACCCAACACCGACAGTTACTGCTCAGAATCCATTCGGCGCGACTGCCGCCAGCGCAAACTTTCCGGCGCCTAACCCATACGCTTTGGGGAATTACGACGCCGATCCGAATATGAAAACTCCCTATTCGGAACAATGGAACTTCGGCGTGCAGCAACTTCTGAGCGCTTCCACCACCTTGACCTTGAATTATGTGGGATCGAGCATGCACCGGATGGATGTCGGCGGCAATTACAATGTCGCGGCGTACCCGGATCCAACTGCGAGTATTACATCGCGGCAGCCGTTTCCCATGTTCCAATCTACGCCTTACGATCGCAGCTGGGGCAGCGGCAATTACAACGGCTTACAGGCCTCGGTGGAAAGGAGATTCACCAACGGTTTCTCCTACGCAGTGGCCTATACCTTCTCGAAGTCCATCGATGTCGGAGGCGACGGATATTTCGGTGTGGAAGGCGGCGTTCCGCAGAATGAATACGATCCGGCTCAATACGATCGGTCTGTATCAGGACTCGATTTAACGCACATCCTGGCTGTTAACACGCTTTATCAAGTTCCTTTTGGAAAGGGAGCGAAGTTCTCCACTGGAAACGGCGCCCTCGATTACATTCTCGGGAACTGGCAGTTCAACGACCTATTCCAGGCACATTCGGGCATTGCGTTCACTCCTTGCATCACAAGCGATATAGCGAATATCGGGCAACAATCCTGGATGTGTTACGAACATTTAAATGTCGTACCGGGGGTTAATCCCAACCTTTCGCATCGGAGCGCAGCAGCGTGGTTCAATACCGCCGCGTTTGCTGTGCCAGCCGCCGGCACCTTCGGGAATGCAGGACGCAATTCCCTTCGGGGTCCGGCGTTTTGGGACTTGGATATGTCGCTCTTTCGCGAGTTTCCGGTGCGGGAAGAGCGGACAATCGAGTTTCGCGCCGAGGCATTCAATATGTTAAATCACCCTTACCTGGGCCAGCCCAGTAACGACTGGAACGCCGGAACGGCTTTCGGCACGATCGGCAGCGTACAAAATCTGCCGCGGCAACTGCAACTTGCTGTGAAGTTCCTCTTCTAAACCGGCCTGTCAACGGCGGGCAATCCAAGACCGGTGCGGCCGGCATGGATTTGCCCGGAGTAAATCAGTCCTGCAGGCGGCTGAGTTGTAGTTGGTTGATTGCGTACAGAAGGGCCGCTGCTGCGGCCCTTCTATCCGGGATTCTGGGTGGAGCAGAAGTTTGACACAGCTAATCTTGCTTCAATGACGTGGTCCAGGGAACGTCGGAGGGATGTTCCATCTTTGAGTTATGCGAGCTTTTGCGGCGTGTATTTCCATGTTGGAACAATTCGGTCAATAAATGCAATTCTCAATCCGAGAAAACGGTAACAGCAGGTGGTCGGACGAGGGCGCTCCCATCGTTCTTCGAACAAAACGGCGAGCTATCAGAAATAGCCGCTTTCGTGTTCTTGCGCTGTCGGTTGCAAGCTTGACCCTTAGCATGAGCTCAATCTGCGCAATCGTTCCACAGGAGGCTCCGACTTCGAGTGAACTTCTCGGGCAAGGCCAGAAGTTGCTTGAGGCAGGAAGGCTCGCCGAAGCCGAATTGGTGCTGGATCGTGCCGAGAAACTCGCTCCTTCTGATCCGGTGATCCTAACTCTGGATGCCAAGGTCAAAGGTCGGCTGGGCGAGTATTCCAACGCCGTGGCTCTTTTCAAGCGTGTGATTCAACTCACTCCGAAGTCCGCCCAGGCACACGTTGATCTGGCAATCGCTCTCGCTGACTCTGGTGACCTTAACAGTGCCTTAGACGAAACCGCTATTGCAATCTCTATCGCTCCTGATCTTGCGATTGCGCACTTGAATCGGGCACGCATTCTTAGTGACATGGAGCGGGACCGGGAGGCAGACGACGAATTCGCTCTTGCGGCCCGCTTCGCTCCCCGCAATCCAGACTGTTACTTCTACTGGTCCTTAGCCGAGCGGGCAAAGGGAAACTTCACTAAAGAGACCGAATTGCTGCGGAAAGTCGTGGAGCTGCAGCCCGGCAACGTCAAGGCTCATATCAAGCTCGCGGATAGTTTGCAGGATCAAAATCGAACCGCCGAAGCTGTAGCCGAGCTTCGAGCCGCACTAGCAATCGATCCCAATTCGACGCAAGCCATTTACAAGCTTTCGCGCGCTCTTCGCGTCACTGATCCCGAGGAATCAGAGAAGCTGCGTAGCCAGTTCGACCGCCTCAAGGTGCAGAATTCTGTCGTCGATCATGCCAAGGCGCTTGCTAACCAAGCTTTCAGTGCATTCACGGTGCAGGATTGGCGAGAGTCAATCCGTCTTTATAATGAGGCGCTTGAAACTTGTGGAGATTGTGAGATTGAGAGCTCGCTGCACCGTGATCTAGGTCTGACGCTCTGCCGGGACGGCCAGATTGAGCAGGGTGCCAAGGAACTACACAAAGCGATTGCGCTTAACCCCGAAGATCGGGACGCCGCGAAGGCCTTGGAAATGATTCGCGTGCAGAGCAAGACCGAGTGAGCAAAAACCGCTGCGGCCGGATCTGCAGAACTATCCCCGATCTGCCAATGGCGCAAGTGATATAGCAGCAAGAAACAAGTCGGAACCTTGTCACCGCACCGCCTTAGGAAAGACGAGTCGTCCGGTCATTGTTTGGCAATGGAGGGTACCTCTACGTCATGAGAGACAGTGACTCTCTATTGGCCCGGCGTTAGTAGTTTGTTGGATGAATCGAACAGTTCTGGCTCAACGATTCTGTGCGTCTGACAAGGAAAAGGATTCTTGTGCTCAACTTTGCTCGCCAATCTAGCAAGAATGCATGATCGCGGCGTTCATTGACATATTTTCGGGAATGGAGATTTGCGAAAGAATGAAGGACTACTACGCGGCAAAGAGTCCATCGGTGTCCCGTCGAACGTTTGCGAAGAGCGCATTATTGGGAATCTCGTCCCTGTTCTTAAATAAACGTCTCAAGGGAACGACGCTCACAAGCAATACGCCCCCATCCACGTTTATTAACCCGCTGATCGGAGCAAGCACCAGCACCTTGCTGGGTGAGGGTAAGACATTTCCTGGCCCAACAACTCCCTTTGGAATGGTGCAACTGAGTCCGGACACGATTACAGGCGGGGTGAAAGGTCCCGGGTACGCCTACGAGGGTGATAGTGCGCCCGGCTATTCATATGAACAGCGAACAATCGAAGGTTTCAGCTTCACTCATATGAGTGGGGTCGGTTGGTACGGGGATTTCGGGAACTTACAGGTAATGCCAACAACGGGACCGATGAAGCTCGACTGCGGACGAGTTGATCATCCGGGGGAAGGTTGGAGGTCAGCATATCGCCACGCAAGCGAGAGCGCCGAAGCAAACTTTTATGCAGTGACACTGGATGATTACGGCATTGGAGTTGAACTCGCGGCCGCTCCGCGAGCGGGAGTGCTTCGGTTCAGTTACCCAGAAACAGATTCCGCACGTATTCAAGTGAATTTGTCACGCCGCATCGGCGGAACATCTACCCGACAATATGTTCGGGTCGCTGGTGACAACGCAATAGAAGGCTGGATGCGGTGTCCGTGTTCCGGGGGCGGGTGGGGAAACGGAGACGGCAAAGTCAGCTATACGGCTTACTTCCGCATGGAGTTCTCCAAACCGCTCGAACGATTCGGTGTGTGGCAGATTGATGTACCGGACGATGCATTTCCAGTTCAGCACGGTCTGGCGACCTCTTACTTTCAAACAGACCAATACCAGGAGCTTGTCCGGAAGGGACAAGTGATCGCGCGTTGCCAGGAGTGGGAAGGCAACCATATCGGTTTTTTTGCGGAATTTCCCTCACTCAATGCCGGCGGCAAGCTGGCGATCAAATCGGCAATTAGTTTTGTCAACGTTGAGGGCGCCCGAAAGAATCTCGCACACGATATTCCCGATTGGGACTTTGAGAATGTTCGCCGACAGGGAAGGGCGCTTTGGGATCAGGCACTTAATTCTATCGAGATCGAGGGTGCCTCGGAAGATCAGAAGAGGATCTTCTTCACTGCCATTTATCACGCGATGATCGATCCGCGTGTAATTTCTGACGTCGATGGCCAGTACGCAGGGGCAGACGGAAGAATTCACATTGCCGAAGGCTACACGCCAAGGACCATCTTCAGCGGCTGGGACGTGTTTCGCGGAGAATTCCCACTGATGACGCTTTTAAACACACGGTTAGTCTCCGACGAAATCAACTCTCTCGTGACGTTAGCCGAGTCGAGCGGCAAGGGGTACCTCGAACGCTGGGAGATTATGAATTCGTACAGCGGATGCATGGACGGAGATCCAGCGACCTCGGTGATTCTCGACGCGTCTGTAAAGGGTATCAGGGGATTCGATCTCGAGAAAGCCTATGCGGCGTGTCGGCAGACGGCGACAGGTACCGGCGGCGAGACGAACCGACCTGAAAACAATTTTTATCTTCAGCACGGATTTGTTCCCGAACAGGTCTCCTGGACTCTGGACAACGCATACTTTGACTGGTGCGTCGGAAGTTTTGCAGCTTTATTGGGAAAGACAGATGACGCGCGGCTCTTCTCTGCGCGCTCACAAAACTACAAAAAGATTTTCGATCCTCAGGTCAGAAGCATGCGAGCTAGAAGGGCAAATGGCGAATGGGTACCCTGGCTCGGCAAAACGGAATTTGGTCAAGGTTGCACAGAAAGCAACCCTCTCCAGCAAACGTGGTTCGTTCCGCATGATGTGCCGGGGCTGATCGAATTGATGGGCGGAGACGAAGAGTTTTCATGGCAACTTGAAGATCTCTTTACCAAGACACCATCGTCGTTTGGATGGAACGCCTATTACAACCATTCAAATGAGCCGGTTCACCATATCCCTTATCTGTTTGTTTACGCCGGAAAGCCGTGGCTCACGCAGAAGTGGGTACGACGTATTCTCGCAGGTGCCTATCACAATGATGTAAATGGAATCTGCGGGAACGATGACGTAGGGCAGATGTCGGCCTGGTTTGTTCTAGGTGCATTAGGGTTCTACCCTGTTTGTCCCGGCAGCGGAGTCTACATTCTCGGAAGTCCTCTATTTAGTCGAGCTGCAATCCATTTGGATGAACAACTCTATAAGAGGAGTGTCTTTGAGATCGTGGCTGAGAAACAAGCGCCAGACCATCCGTATATCCAATCCGCACTCCTGAATGGAAAGCCGTTATCGCGCGCATGGCTTCGACACAGCGAAATTGCTGCGGGCGGTCGCTTAGAACTGGTCTTGGGGCACGAGCCCAACTTAACCTGGGCAACCGAGAAAGTGAATCGTCCCCCGGATGCTGCCTCAGAATTGTGAAACCTGATAGCGATTTCAAACAAGATGCCAACAAATCACTCAGTTGAGACAAGGGACCAAATGAATCGTCGCCCGCAAGGAACTTCCTAGCAAATATGAACAGACGTGACGCCCTAAAAGGAACTGCCGCTGCGGCCGGAATCATTTGCTTGCAACCTCAGATCTTGGCTCTTGACCAGGATCAGACCTCTTTGGAGAAGTCGGACTTTGCCCGGCCGATTCGCGGGATAGCGAATCAGGGTGGGAGATTTGTCCAACCGATCCAACTGATGATAACGCACGCCGGAACCGACGCAACGCTGGTTGTACGCTTCGACCATCAGGAGGTCGAGCGCCGTGTTCTGTCTGCAGGAACACATACGTTCAATGTCTATCTCGATCCGGTTGAAACAGCCAGGCAAGTGCATATCGAGTATGA
>JASIJW010000180.1:0-5880 GCA_030050035.1 Acidobacteriaceae bacterium
GTGCGCCGGTACACGATGCTAATGCATGCCACCGGCATGGGACAGTGAGCGACGTTGCGAGCGGATAGAGCGAAATTGCGCGGATCAATCCGGCATCCGGAAAAACAGAACCCAGGCATCCGAAAAAACAGAATCCAAGTGTCCGGCAAACAGAACTTAGCTGACAGCCGTGCTGACGTGGGTGTCGTGTGGTTTCAGCGTTGCCTGGACCCTCTGCAGCAGGTCTTTGGGATGAACAGGCTTGGTGAGCAACGTGAAATAGTGACCGGCACTGCGCGCATTGGCCATCAGGTCGCTGGTGGCAGCCTGGCCGGAGAAGAGCAGAATCTTGCAGTCGGGAAAGATGCGCTTGATGGTGATCGCCAGTTCGATGCCGCTCATGCCGGGCAGAACCACGTCGGTGATCAGCATTTCCGGCGGGGTAAGCAAAGCGGTTTCAAGAGCATCGGTGCCGTCGTAGGTGGCCATGGCCGCATAGCCGCTGCGGCAGAGAATCTCAGTAACGGTATCGGCAATGGCCGATTCGTCGTCCACGACCAGGATCACCGGACGGTATTCGCTGGTGTCTGCCGGCGGCACTTTTTCCAAGGGAACGACTGGGGAAGTACGTCTTCCGCTCATTTCAGTTGCACCTCTGGAAGCAACATAGCAAGGTTCGAATCGTACGGGTAAAATCGTTGACCGTGCGGGTGAATTCGTTGGTTTGTGGAAAGGTTTTCCTTACTCTGTGGAAAAGTTAACCGCACAAAATCTTCAGTTATAAAGAATTCAATCGCAATTTTTTGTTTTGCTTTGATAATCTTACTGTTGCAGTAGCTTAACGATAGCTTAGGTGTACGTCAGGCGGGGTAAAGATCATCGTCTCAGGATAAAAAGTCATGGCGAAAGAGAAAGACGGGGGATCTGTCCCCTTTCAATCCATATCGCAAGGAGACGTGCCAAAGGGCCGGGACGGCAAGCACAAGCGGATCGTATCGCGCCTGTTGACGGATATAGAGCGGCTGAAACCGGGGATGGCGCTGAAAGTGCCTTTGAGCGCGCTGCCGGATACAAAGGAGAACATTCGCTCAGCGTTGAACCGCGCCACGCGCCAGCGCGGCATGGTGGTTGCCACTTCCAGCGACGATGAATACCTGTACGTGTGGAGGACCGAGGTGAAGGAGTGATCCACTCCGTTCCTCTGCTCGAAAGCCGTCAAATTCCTGCTTTTCAAGACCATCTGCTGCCGCGAGTTGGCCGATGACCGGTGTCCGTATGGACAAGTGGTTGTGGGCGGCGCGCTTTTTCAAGACGCGGGCCCTGGCTGCGCGCGCGTGTGAGTTGGGCCGCATCGAGACGGGCGGCGTTCGCGCAAAGCCAGCTCGGGAGGTACATGCTGGCGACCGGCTGCGCATCGAAAGCGACAGTGGAATCTTTGAAATTGAAGTTCTGGAGTTGAGCGAGGTGCGTGGTCCGGCTCCGGTAGCGCAAAAGCTTTATGCCGAATCCGAAACGAGCCGCGAGGCGCGCAGGAAGGCTGGCGAAGAACGGAAGGCAATGCAACAGTTTATGCCTGCGCCGGAACGCCGGCCGTCGAAGCGCGATCGGCGTCGGATCATCCGCTTCCGCGGCGGCGACTGAGCGCGGCTTCCGAAGAAGGTCCGGGCGCGGACGCGGGCCTAGATGATATGCGAGCCAGATACAGCTTCGCCCTGTGGCACCGAAAATGTTGACGGGGCACAGGGCGTCTCTGAGTCCGACTTACGCCAGTAGGCGCTGGATTTTCTCTTCGATCACATCCTGAGGAACGTAGCCGACGATCTGATCAGCCACCTTGCCTCCCTTGAAGAAGATAAGCGCCGGGATGCCACGGACGCCGTAGCGCGAAGGCGTTGCACCGTTCTGGTCGACATTGACCTTGGCCACCTTCAGCTTGCCCGCATAGTTCGCCGCCAGATTGTCGACGATGGGCGCGATTGCCTTGCATGGACCGCACCAGACGGCCCAGAAATCCACCAGCACTGGCTGATCGCTGTTTAATACTTCCTGATCAAAGTTCGCGTCAGTTACTTCAAATACGCCTACCCCTGCCATGTTCCTCCTTGCAACCTCCGTACGTCGTTCAGTGTACAGGAGGGTACCGTAGGGTTGGATGCTGGCCTGGGAGCAAAGTCGCAACGCGGAGAACCACAGGAAAAGAGGATCAAGGGAAAGGAGAACCGAGGGCAACGAGAAGCAGGGAAAAAAGATGAACAGAACCAGCAGAGAAATGTCCCGGAATCAGGAAACTTCCCCACCAGCTTGCGAAAACGGGGAGAAAAGAGGCCCGGAGGATATTGAGAAGCGCCCGGATCCAGAGAGGATCACGGGCGCTAGAGCAGCCCTCCCCCAGAACTGCTCACGTGTGCGAATGTAGGTGTTCCGGAGCAGAAGATCAAGTAAACTTAGGTAACCTCTAGGTAATCAACAGTTTGTGTTATTACCTGGGTGTTAGTAAAGTCTCGATGGCTTAGTAACTGAGGAGATACTCCCCTAATTACCTGGTCTCCACCGGAACCGTATGCGCTGCTCCGGCTGAGACGAAACGGCAGTGGAGTAGTTCGACGGGCTGTGCTGCGGCGCTGCGGACTGCAGCCGATGCAGATTCGAGGCTCTGTTCGCCCTCTACGATGACCAGCACTGCGGGTCCTGCGCCGCTTAGCGCCGCGCCGATGATGCCATGCCGACCAACGAGCCCGAGCAGCGGCGGCAGAAGCGGGCAGATGGGGGCGCGCCAGGGCTGGTGGATGCGGTCGCGCATGGCCAGTTGCAGCAGGTCGCCTCGACCCTGGGCAAAAGCCAGGGCAAGAAGCGAAGAGGACTGGATATTAGCAACAGCATCGGCCATGGAGTAGAGCGCCGGGAGCACGCCGCGGGCCTTGCTGGTGGCAAGCGGCTCGGCGGGCAGGGCGACGATAGCGCGCCAGTGTTGCGGCGGGGCAACCTGGGCGGCCTGCACCTTGCGGCCCTCGCAGGCAGCGGCCACAAAACCGCCCAGCCAGCAGGCGGCTACGTTGTCCGGGTGGCCTTCGAGCAGGTAAGCCTCTTCGATGATGCGCTGGGCGCTCCAGCCAAGCTCGCCGAAATGAACGGCCAGGGCGATGGCGGCTAGTCTGCCGGCGGCCGAGGAGCCGCAGCCCATCCCAAGGGGAATGCCGTTGTTCATGCGGATAGCGAGCGGCGTCACCGGGCGGCCTTCGGCCATGAGCAGGTTCTTGTAAGCCTCGAGGATGAGGTTGTCTTCAAGTCGCGCGCAGCGCTCGGCATCGCGGCCGGTGGCAACGATGGAAAATTCGTGAGCGGGCTCGGCTTCGATCTCGAGATAGAAGTCGAGCGCCACGGCGACGGCGTCAAAACCGGGGCCGAGATTGGCTGAGGTTGCGGGCAGGCGCAGGCGCAGAGGCTGCGACGGCTTCATGGCAGGGCCGGACCTTGATTCAGGTAAGGAATCGGGCACGTCATCGAGCACGCTCATTGGGCGGCGCCCTTCATGGCGGTGAGTACCGCGGCGGGCGTGGCGTCGACGGCGATGGCGTTGCGGCGCAGCGCGGCGATTTCTTTGGCGATGGGTGAGTCTTTGCCGCCGGTCTCCTGCTCGGTGAGCAGCGTGCCGCGATGGAAGTCGATGGTGTAGTCGGCGTCCTTGAGGGTGTGGCCGGTGAGCACGAGGACGACGGTTTCTGCAGAGCCAATTGCGCCCTGTGCGCGCAGCTTTTTGAGCCCGGCGAGGGTGACGGCCGAGGCCGGTTCGCAGCCGAGGCCTTCGGCGCCGATCTCGGCCTTGGCGACGGCGATTTCGGCTTCGGTGACGTCGAGGCACCAGCCGCCGGTTTCCTGGATGACGCGCGCCGCTTTGCGCCACGAGGCGGGATTGCCGATGCGGATGGCGGTGGCGCGGGTGTTTGCTTCGACCGGCTCAAGACTTGCGCCCTTGTTGGCGGCAAAGCTGCGCGCCAAGGGATTCGCGCCCTCGGCCTGGATGACGGAGATGCGCGGCATGCGGGCGACGAGGCCCAGCTCGTGCAGCTCGCGGAATCCCTTGCCGAGCGCGGAGCTATTGCCAAGGTTGCCGCCGGGAACGATGAGGTGATCGGGGACGTTCCAGTCGAAGGCTTCGGCGATTTCGAAGGCCGGCGTCTTTTGGCCCTCAAGCCGGTAGGGATTGACGGAGTTGAGCAGGTAGATGGGCGCCTGGCGGACGATTTCGGTAAGCACGTTGAGGCAGTGGTCGAAATCGACAGGAAGCTGGCAGGTGACGGCGCCGTAGTCCATGGCCTGCGAGAGCTTGCCCCAGGCGATTTTGCCCTCGGGAATGAGCACCAGGCTGCGCAGGCCGGCTCGGGCGGCGTAGGCGGCCATTGCGGCTGATGTATTGCCGGTGGACGCGCACGCGACCCACTCAAACCCGCGCTCGCGCGCTACGCTGAGGGCCGCGGTCATGCCAGTGTCCTTGAAGGAGCCGGTGGGATTCATGCCCTGGTGCTTGGCGAAAACCTGGTCGATACCCGTGGACCGGGAGGTGCGCGGCAGGTGATAGAGCGGCGTGTTGCCCTCGCGCAGGGTTACGGCGTTGCCCATGCTGTCGAGGATGGGCAGCAGCTCGCGGAAGCGCCAGACGCCGGACTGGTCGAGCAGTTCGCTGGAGCAGCGGCGCTCGCGCCACAACCATTTGAGCGCGCCGGGGTTCGGGCGGTCGGGTCCGCGGCGCTCTTTCCAGCCGGGATACTCGACTTCAAAAAGCTCTCCGCACTCGGCGCAGCGGAAGTCCGCCTGCGCCTGCGCGCCGGTGATGCGCGCGCCGCAACCGAAACAGCGTAACTGATGCAAATTGTCGTTCATAACACCTGGTCAGGTTTTTGACTGCAAGAATGCTAATGGCCAGTTTGAATACGCATTCCCTCAGGGGCTGAAGCCCCCCTCGCTTGTTTTGAGAATGCTTAATGTACGGGCTAAAGCCCGTACCCTTCGCTAAAGCCCGCACCCTTCAACATTCGAAACTGACGGAATGCACTGCTTTTGCTATAGGCTACCAGCGTGAGCCCGGATTTTTCGGCCGGAGGCGCTGAACGCGATGCAGATTCTGAGACGGATTGTGCTTTCTTTACTTTCGCTCGTAATGGCTGTGCCGCTTGCGGCGCAGGAGCCGTTGCGCATTGCCGCGGCTGCCGATCTTGAGCCGGTTCTGCCTCCGGTTCTGGCGCAGTTCGAGCGCAGCACAGGGATTCATGCCGAGGCCACGTACGAAGCGTCTGCAACGCTCACAACCGAAATCCTGAATGGCGCGCCGTTCGATGTGTTTTTCTCGGCCGACCTCGGCTTTCCAAAACGGCTCATCGATGCCGGCGCTGCCGACGCGGCGGGGAGCGCGGATTCGACTACGCCCATTACCTATGCGCGCGGAACGCTGGTGCTGTGGACGCGACGGGATGCGCATCTGCCCCCACCCTCGCTTGCACTGCTCCGCGACCAACGGCTGAAGCGGCTGGCGATTGCGAATCCCGAGCGCGCGCCGTACGGACGGGCTGCTGTGGAGGCGCTGCATAGACTTGGACTTTACGAAACACTGCAGCCGCGGCTGGCGACGGCGGAGAACATTGCGCAGGCGGCACAGTTTGTGGACTCGGGCAATGCCGATGCTGGATTGATCTCGCTGACCTCGGCGCTGACGCCGCGGCTGAGCTCGGTTGGCTCGTATTTTGTGATTCCGCGCGACCTTTATGCGCCTATCGAGCAGGGCGCCGTGATTGTGAGCCGGACGAAGCAGCGCGCGGCTGCGCACAAGTTCCTGGATTTCGTGCTGTCGCCCGAGGTGCAGAGTGAGCTCAAGAAGAGCGGCCTGGCGCCGGCGCGCTGATACCCTGA
>JASIJW010000181.1:0-2815 GCA_030050035.1 Acidobacteriaceae bacterium
GTGGACTTAGAGCTTTGCGTTGGCAAGTTGTCGGACTATTCGGGCATTGGGCGTATGCCGACTACCTGCTCATTCCAGTTCATCGGGATTGTGGCGAGTAGATCGTCAAGCGAAGGTGGAAACGACTCGGGCCGGTTCATTAATGTTTCGATTATCTGCGGACTAAGTTGGACCAATTTCATATGCATCCGGATGAAACGCCGCGAGCCGCCGTGCAGGCCGGCCAGTTTTGCGATGCTAGTGGCCTGTCCTGTCGTGATTTGTTCATACCAACGGCGGGCGCGGGCGATCGCCTTAAGGATGACCTGACGACTAATGTCAGTCGTGATACTCGTGTTTCCAACGATGAGGCGAAGAGCGCGCCCTTGCCGTACATGGTGGAAAGGGCATTCGATTGAGATGATCTGCGAGAGAGTGATGGAAAGCGAGCCGCTACCAAGAATCTCGTCGATCAGTGCGGACACACGCAGACGGACCTCCACATGAGCGGTATGAACTACGACGCGCAACGGATAATCCGCAACACGCGAGCGAAGTGTTGGACAGTTTTTTGACGACGGAACTCGATCTGGCCTATATCACTGCGTTTCTCGATGCCTTCGCGTCGACTCTCAAAACAGACAAACCCTTTGACGTTTACGCTGCAGCCAGATCCGCCCAGTGGGTAGCAGAACACACCGACGCTCTCACGGAAGTCGAACAAGACGGTTGGAGCCAGGAAGCAACCTGGAATTGGGCACACATGTCGGCGGCACATTTCCTGACAGATTTGTTTCTTCAGGAGCAGCGCCTCGATTGAATCGCGTTCGGGGTGAAGGGCTTCGCCGGCTTTACGGATAAAGCGGCCTCCACCGAACAGGCTTTGATACGAGAAGGACTCATCGTCGACTGCAACGGCCGGGAAGGAAAGCACTTCCCAATCCTCGCGGTCCATCACTTCGCTGACCAGGTCCTCCTGGTGAAGGCGTTGCATGACAATAATGATGACCCCATTCTCCTTGCTATTCAGCCGGCTCAAGAGAGTATGAAGTACCAGTCGTTGGCGGCGCGCCGGCGCGTCTCCGAGAGGGCATCATCGGGCTTCAGAATGTCGTCAAGGATGATGACGTCGGCCCCGCGGCCGGTCAGAACACCACCGACCGAGGTCGCCATCCGGAAACCCTGTTCCGTGGTCATGAAGTCGTTCACCGATTGCTTGGTTTCAGAGAGCACGGTTTTGGGGAATAGGCGCCGATAGAAAGAGCTGGTAATCAGGGTGCGGCAATCGCGTGCGTGCTTGTCCGCGAGATCCTGGCCGTAGCTCGCGCAGATGATCTGCCTTGTGGGGTCATGGCCGAGCAGCCAAGCCGTGAAGGCGACCGAGGCAGCATGAGATTTCAATGTCCGTGGCGGGAGGTTGATGATCAACCGTTTTGTCTTGCCTGCCCGGCACCGTTCCAGCGTTGCAGCCAGCAACTCAATGTACTGGCCGGTGACGAAGCGGCCCTGCGGGTTCAGTTCATAGAATGCCCGTTCGATAAAGGTCGTAAAATAGTTTCGCAAGATGGCCTGGTATTCCTCGAAGGACATCAAATCACTTCTGCTCATTGCAATGTCTCCTGGTTGGCAGTATCCCTACCCGTTTGAATGCCCGCGATACGGCGTCTCAGGTTTTCCATCAGCTGCAGATCTGTTTCGCTGATGGCAGCAACTTCGGCACCGCCAGTCACGCTCTCCTCAGACCAGTGCACAAGGGCGAAAAATTCCCGCTGGGCTCGCAGGTCACCTTGGGCCGATTTGTTGCTTAGCTGCATTACGGCAGCTTCGAGTTTGGTCACCGTTCGGATTCCGCGTGGCCCGTTAATATGTACAAACTGGCGGCTCTCCTTCAGAACTACAGTTGCCAGGTTTTTCGATCCCTTCGGGCGCCCCTTCGGATTACCGGACGCGCCCTTCTGGAATCGGTTCTTGGCCGGCGGTTTGCCGTAACCAACCTCATACATATTGGACGACTCTTTTAGAGGTTGAGAAGCTTTGTGCTTTTTCCTTCTCATCTACGGGATCTACACACAAGGTTCTCAGGCGGCAATCGAGTTCCTGACAGCCCTGAAAAGATGTCCCAGCTTCGCACAGCGCTCAGTGCACTTTCAGCAGACCATAAAACTGTCCCGCCTTACTTCGAGGTGAGGCTCACGACAACGGTCGAGAATGCAGTTCCGGGCGAAACGTCGATTGTTGCGGCGCGCGTGGTGCAGCATTGAATGTTGTCCCGGCAACTCGCCGCTCGGCTGCATTCGCAGGAGTAATATTTCCGGCATCGCATCTTATATGTCAGCGGGATGAATAGAACTTTAGCGACAAGCAGATTCCTGCGTGCTACCCCGTTTATGGGTACTAATCCTGCTAACGGCTGAGAATTATAGGAAGTTGCCGAGACTACCTGCTTTGGCAAGCGTTCTGAAAGGCCCTGATCGGTCAGGGCCGATGGCGCGACTCAAAGATTCGCCGTGCCTGCTCCAAGCTGGCGGCGTCAACGATCGGCACAAAGGCTCCATCGCGCCAGATCCACAAATCGACTGGATTGTTGATCGCTTGTGGTTCAATCTGAACGAGCGGCGGCGATTATAGATATTGGCGCCGATGTACTTGGGGTTGGTCAGCACCTGATGGACGATCGCCCGTGTCCACAGGCGACCGTGTTCTCCGAGAATTCCAGCGCCATTGAGCTGTTCGCGATTTTGCACGCAGTCTGCTTGTCGGTGACGAACAGTGTGTAGATCTTCTGGACCATCTCGATTTCCTTTTGGGGACCTGAGACCAGGATGACCCGGTTCGT
>JASIJW010000182.1:0-4684 GCA_030050035.1 Acidobacteriaceae bacterium
ACAGCCTTCTCAATTTTCAGCTGATCGAGGAGCAACAGAATATCCGAGGCAAGCTGCTCCATGCTTAGAACCGGAGCATCGGGCACGCGCGCGAACGCGCCGGTAGGTAGCCGTGTGCCCAGTTCGGATGCGCCATGGCCGCGCAGATCGGGAACAATTGCGCGCACGCCTTCGAGCTGGCCAACCAACGGCCGCCAGAAATCTCCATCGAGAGGCGTGGGGTGAAGGAAAATGACCGGAAGGTCTCTTCCGGTGTCTCGAAAACTCAGTTGGACATTGTCCGACTCGTACTTCAGACTCATACCCCCGGAGGATACACGCCGGGAGGATAGATGCTGGATACTTCCACAGGCTCCTCAGGTATCCCGATCCAGGCCGCAATGTAAGCGATGCCGATCAGCCCGCTCGACAGCAGAAAAGCCAGAACCGCGACGATGCGCACGGCCGTAACGTCCCACCCGTACGACTGCGAAAGCGCCATGCACACGCCGGCGATCTGCCGTCCCGCGCGCGGTCGCACCAGCGGCCTTCTCGCGGCATACTGGGGCACAGCCACAGGAGCTCCGCAGTTGGAACAGAAGCGCGCACTCGGCGGCAATGCGGTTCCGCAATGTGTGCAATAGACGGCCATTTCGGTTCCTCCCGGAGAAATCCCTCTGCACCAAGCATACGACTTGCTGCCTCAATCGGTTCCCGTTTCATACCCCATGATCAACACCGCTTCTGATTTCTCCAACCCCTCCGTTTACTGCTCGTAGATCGCGGCATCCGCCCGCGCCCGAGCGCCTTCAAGGTCTCCGGCGATAACACCGTCTCCGGCTCGTTTATCCGCGGTTTCGGCTTCTCCGCCTGTGCCGAAATGGGGCAGCTTCTTGTTCAAATCCTCTCTATCTATCTACTAGAAGTAATCTGAAGCGCTTTATTTTAGTGCCTTGCTCCCAAAAAACCGCAGATTTTCGCGCGCTGGTTCCTGCAGAGGATGTATCATAAGGGACTTGCCAACGTTTTGGGGCATCCAAACCTTTGCTTTGCAGGACAATTGGCCTCTGATTTTCCTTGGGTGAAGAGTCTCCCTCCCTGGTGACTTAAGTGCTCTTCCCTATTGCGCAAGTGGTATAGAAAGCAAGAGATATATTTCCGATACTGATTATTTGAGCGATCTCCGCATGGTGAACTGGAGCAAATTGCCGGACCTTGGTGCCGTGGCCCTGTTGGCCTGTGCATTTGCGGCTGTTTCCCGTCAAAGCCGGAATCCAGTCTCGGGTCTCTGGCTCACCGGCTGGATGATGATCGCCCTCCATTTCGCCGCCTTCACTTTTCTTGGCCTTCCAGGAACGATCGGGCATTTATTCGAGTTTATTGGGCTTTCATCTCTGGTCTGGGCCGGTTTGCTCTTTACGTTCACAGCGGTTCCTTACCGCGACACCAAGTCCGCGCGCGCAATGCTGGCAGTGCTACTGGCGATCAATACCCTCTATATCGGGCTTACCGTTTTCCTGACCAGCACTACCTGGCCGCTGATTCCTGCCGCCATTCTTTTCGCGGCAGCCCCGCTTGCGGTGGCTTTCTTCTCCTTCAACCAGCGGTTCAGCATCGGCTTTAGGAGTCGGCAGCGGACCTCATTGTTCGAAAGAGTTCTCTGGATCGAATTTCGTGTTACGGCTCCGTCCCAGGAAGGCAAGAAGCCGGAGTTTCTCCATCCCCTGCGCTTGACCATTCTCACGCTCAACATTGCACTCGCCAGTTTCCTGCTCACCTTCCAATCGCACCCCCGCAACGGATCCAGTCTGGCTGTCAACGCGGTGCTGTTCACGATCTACTTCGGCTGCTGCCTCCACTTTTTGTATGCCTATCGCCGGCTCACCACGGGGACGCTTATCACCACTTCGGGATTTCTGGCCTGGGCGGCCGTTTTCGTAGTCGCGCCAGCGATTTCCGCCATCTGGCCCTCCGCTTATTTGGAGAGTGAAGTATGGAATCTGCCTAAATATGTTGTTGCCGTGGGCATGATCCTGCTGCTCCTCGAGGAACAGATCGAACACAATAAGCACCTGGCACTGCACGACGAGCTCACCGGCCTGCCCAACCGCAGGCTCTTCCTCGATCGCCTCACCGGGACGCTTGAGCGCGCGCGCCGCACCGGCTCCAAGGCCGCGCTGCTGCTCATCGATCTTGACCACTTCAAGCAGGTCAACGACGCCGTGGGCCACCACGTGGGCGACCTGGTGCTGCAGCGCGCCGGCAGCATCTTCCAGGCCCGCGTCCGCCGCTCTGACACTGTGGCTCGCACCGGCGGAGACGAATTTTCCGTTATCCTCGAAGGGCCCACCAGCCGCGAAGACGCCGAGCGCGTGGCCGACTCGCTCATTGAGCTCCTCAACCAGCCGCTGGACATCGAAAAGCACATACTTCGCGTGGGCGCCAGCGTTGGCATCGCAGTCTTTCCGGAAGACGCCGTAACAGTCGAGAGTCTACGCATCGTGGCCGATCTGCAGATGTACGCCCGGAAACATCAGTCGCGCAGCCGCACCGCCGAAAACCCGGCAGGAACTCCATTCGCGCGCCCTATTATTCAGGCCACAACAGAGCCGTAAACACGCGCCGCGGCAATGGCAACGATCAGCAAAGCAGGCTCGTTGAAGCCAATCGATCTTGAGGGGCATTGAAAGCGCCAAGGCCCGGAGCAAACTCCGGGCCTTGGTATGAATTATCCCTGGCCGCCTCCGCCACCAGGACCGCGGCCGCCCGGACGGCGACGGCGACGGCGACGGTTGTTACCACCGCCCTGCGGACGTCCTCCGCCATGCTGTCCCTGCTGCGCCGGTGCGCCGTCGGCCCGGTTGAAGTTCGGCTCGTTCTCTTCGTCGAACTCCTCGCCCTCCTCGAACTCTTCGCCGCCTTCGATCATAATGGTGCTCTGGTTCGACTTGGGCTGGCGCTCATCGAATTCGTGCCGTTCCGCGCGAGGCCGCGGCTGTTCCGCACGCGCTTCGCCTCCGCCGCGACCGTCCTGCTCCGGCTCTGCCGCGCCGCCTGCCTGCTGCGCCAGCTTCGCCTTCTGCTCTTTGATCAGCGCCTTGCGCGAGAGCTTGATGCGGTTGCCTTCGAGGGCCAGAACCTTCACCATCACCTGGTCGCCTTCGCGCAGCTCGTCCTTTACGTCCTTCACCCGATGCTCGGCGATCTCCGAGATGTGCAGCAGTCCGTCGGTGCCTGGGAACAGCTCCACGAACGCTCCAAACTCGGCCAGCCGCACCACCTTGCCCAGGTAGACCTTACCAACTTCCGGCACTGCGGTGATGTCATTGATCATCGCCAGAGCCTTCTTCAAACCCTCGGCGTCGCTCGAAGCCACGCTTACCTTGCCTGAATCGTCCACGTCGATCTTGGCGCCGGTCTGTTCCACAAGGCCGCGGATGGTTGCGCCGCCCTTGCCGATCAGGTCGCGGATCTTGTCCACCGGAATCTGCACAGTCTCGATGCGCGGTGCGTACTTCGAGCGCTCCACGCGCGGTCCGTCCAGCTCGGCGTCCATCTTGTCCAGCAGGAACAGCCGGCCGCGGCGAGCCTGGTCCATCGCCTCTTGAAGGATCTGGCGTGTCAAACCGCCGATCTTGATGTCCATCTGCAGCGCTGTAATTCCCTTGCGCGTACCGGCCACCTTGAAGTCCATGTCGCCGTAGTGGTCTTCAGCACCGGCAATGTCAGTCAGGATGGCGTAATCATCGCCCTCCTTCACCAGGCCCATAGCCACACCGGCCACCGCGCCCTGCAACTGAATGCCTGCGTCGAACAGTGCCAGGCTCGCGCCGCAGACCGAAGCCATCGACGACGAACCATTCGACTCGAGAATGTCACTGACGACGCGGATCGAATATTGTGACTCTTCAATCGACGGTAACACCGCTGAGATAGCGCGCTCGGCAAGCGCGCCGTGGCCTACCTCACGGCGGCCTACGCCGGTCATACGCCCAGTTTCACCAACGCTGAACGGCGGAAAATTATAGTGGAGCATGAAGTTTTTCTTCTTCTCGCCCTCATAGGATTCCAGCCGCTGGCTCTCGTCCATGGTGCCCAGCGTGGCCGTCACCAGCGCCTGCGTTTCGCCGCGCGTGAACAGCGCTGAGCCATGCGTGCGCGGAAGCACGCTGGTTTCGATCGAGATCGGCCGAATCTCGTCGAAGGCGCGGCGATCAGGACGGATGCGCTCCTTGGTCACCTGCTCGCGGAAGAGCCGCTCGCGAAGCACCTCGTAATAATGGCCAAGCTTCTTTTTGGCAGTCGGATCATCGGCTGGCAGGCCAGAAGCCAGTTCGTCCTGAATCTGCTTGATCAGCGAATAGCTCTCGATCTTGCCATGCTTCTTGGTGTCTAGCGCATCCTTCAGCCGCTCGCCAACCTTCGCATTCAGGTCGTTGTAATAGGCCTCGTCGAACTCCGGCGCAGTGAACGCGCGCTTTGGCTTGCCGGCTTTGGAAACCAGTTCTTCGATTGCGGCGACGATCTTCCTGATCTGCTCATGGCCGAACTCGATCGCCTCCAGGATCACCTCTTCGGTCTCCTGCTGAGCGCCAGCCTCGATCATCACGATGCCGTCCTTGTGGCCGACGACCATGATGTTCACCGTGCTCACCAGCCGCTCGGCGTACATGGGGTTTACCACGAACTCGCCTTCCACGCGGCC
>JASIJW010000183.1:0-2803 GCA_030050035.1 Acidobacteriaceae bacterium
CTGCGGAGTTCCTCCCCGAGGGGGCAATCGACCGCCGCACGCCGGAGGTGAATCTGATGCGGCTGAGCGACAGTGCCGCGCTTTACAGCGCCATGGAAAAGCTGCCGCCGCCGCTGCTTGAAGTGATCCTGCTTTGCGACGTGGAAGAGATGAAGTACAAGGAAATTGGCACCGTTCTCGAAATTCCGATCGGCACCGTGATGTCTCGCATTGCGCGTGCGCGTGCCTTCCTTCGCAAAGAGCTCCAGACTGACAATCAACTGAACAGAGGAGTTCGCTCGTGAGCGCGCATCTCTCTTCCACCGTGCTCAATGGATTGGCCGACGGAGAATTGTCTGCCGAGCAGCTTGCGATCGCACAAGAGCATCTGGCGCACTGCCCCGCGTGCACCTCAGGCGCATTAGTTCAATCTCTTCTCAAGACCGCAACTGCAAAGTCGGGCCGCAGATATGCGCCCAAGCCTCATCTTGAGGAGCGCCTGAAACGGCTTGCTTCAATCGAGCCTCGGCAACTTTATGCACAAAAACACGCTGGCGATCCTGGACCGGTATCCCCATCCGCGAGACGGGTTGCATTGGCCGGCTGGGCAGTTGCGGCGATGCTGCTGCTGGCCGGGTCGATCTTTATCGGACGGGGTATGCTGCGCCCCGACGCAGCTTCCGCTGATAGCGCCGCACTAGTCACTGAAGTCTGCGATCAGCATGTTGCAACGCTGGCGGCCGGCTTGCCGCCCCAGGTAATTTCCTCTGACCGGCACACTGTGAAGCCATGGTTCCAGGGGAAGCTTCCGTTCAGTTTTAATCTTCCGGACCCATTGCCGGCCGACGTAAAGCTCGAAGGTGCAAACCTGACTTATCTCCGAAATCAGCCGGTAGCGCAACTCCTCTACAGCATCGGCCGGCATCGCGTATCTGTTTTTGTCAGACAGAGCGCAGGCAGGAAAGGATCAGCTACATTGCAGGTGGAACGCTCAGGATTCCACGTCAAAGGTTTTAGCACGGACGATCTGGAAGTAATCGCGATCAGCGACGTAGAGCTGTCTCGATTGTCCGAGCTTGTCAATGCCCTCGAACAAGCACAGAGACCCGCTCCATAGCAGAACCGCTTAGTCGATATACGCTATGGGCAGAGCTAGTCGCAGGGGATTGGGCATCGCCCCAGCTTTTCGGTTTCGGGAAATGCCAAGTCGGCTTGTGTTGAGCGATCTTCCCTATTCGCTGGTCAATTAACGATAACAGGCCTTAACGCGTTTCGAGCGTAGATAGCCATCAGCTCGAACAGAGTGAATGGCTTAAATGCGTCCACCCTGGAGACTCATTGCCTCAATCGCGGTCACACTACAAATCTCGCGTGGAGCGCGCATCAAAAGCGGCCCGAACGTTCCGAAACCGCCAGACGCTCTTTGCGACCCATAGCCAAAGAGGTGCGACATTGTCGAGCATCTCGGCGCCGAGCGGGGTCACCGCGTACTCGACACGGGGAGGTACTTCGGCAAAGACCTCACGGGTGATGAGTCCGTCGCGTTCGAGGCCGCGAAGCGTCTTGGTCAGGGATTTTTGGCTGATTTCCTCGACCTTCTCCATAATGCGCGAAAAACGCATTGGATGCCGGTGCTCAACGATAACGCTCATCGTCCAGAGAGACCACTTGTCAGAAATGTACGAGACCATCTCCCGCGTGAGTGAACCCTCATCGTCGGTAAGGCTCTCGCAGAACTCCTTAATACGCTCCCAGCTGAATAGCGGTTTTGGACTAGGTCTTTTCAATAGTTACCTCTCGGTTAGTACAAGCACAAAAGGTGCCTTATTGATACGAAACCGATGAAGATGAAATGGACCAGGGAAAGCATCACATCGAAGGCTGGACGTCGTTCGCGCCTTTTCCACGTCACGCTGGACTCTACGCAGTTGTTCCATCGTTGGAGTGGGTCAGCAAGCTCGCAGAGGCCAATGTTCCTGTTGTGCAGCTTCGCGATAAGCGAGCCGACTTTTTGAGCGCCGGGATTGCGGTACACTGATCAGCTTCGCCCAGCTTCGACAAATTGCGCTAAATCATGTTGAATCAGTCGAATATATGTTCGGTTGATTTTGCCTAGTTTCGTTTCATTTTCAATAATTTGCGCTTTCAGGGCCGGGCTCATAATCCCCTTGGTTGGGGGTTCGAATCCCTCCGGGCCCACCACTTGCGCTTCAGCTTGGCCCGCGCAACGGGCCTCTGCGAATCATTGCTGGACTGCATCGATGGTGACGGTCTCCGGATGAGGCTGGAGCCGACTCGGTGCGACAACTCAGGAGGATGAGGAAAACCCACCGGATAATGGCTTTGGTTGCAGGCAGGCGATCCGATTGTTAAAGATAAGTCTTTTTATATCAATGATATTTCATAAAAAAGAGCTGCTCCTAAAGAGATTCTGACTAACGGAGATGGCCGGCAAAAAAATCATTGACCTGAACGCTCCCGCATTATACATTCAGGCTAAGCCATCCATAGTGGTTGATTACGACGTAAAGTTATACGTACTCTTCAGCCATTTCCTGCATCATATGTGAGCGTAGGCTCTACCTCTGATGCCTCGGTGCGTGTAGATTCACCGGGAACGGGAATACCAGGCACCATGAATTCCAGGGCAATGTGGTTCCCCCTATATGGAAGGGGCTGTTTCATAGCGCGGCACGCGTGCGTGAAAAAGTTGCACATACATGCGCATGTGGCGCGTCTATTGTTGGGGAGCGGAATTCGGGTTGCCCTCGATCTCCAGGCTTTCCCGGCTGCACCGGCGGTGCCAAGCAGTTCCGATCGGGCA
>JASIJW010000184.1:0-4013 GCA_030050035.1 Acidobacteriaceae bacterium
AAGGGCTAGCGCTATATCTCAAATTCGCCACCCAAATACAGGTGTCATCCTGAGGCGCAGCCGAAGGATCTGCAGTTGCCCTTGTTTCATTGAAGGCTTCGCACGACAAGGTGGAGGAGCACTTCGCAAAGCGCTGCGCGATTGTCCAATCAAGACGAGAGCGACTGAAACGCAATATACACCATCAGAACTAGAAACATTGCGATGCCGAGGCATCCACCGATCAGGAAAATCCATCCACTCACTCCAAGTATCCGCGCAACGAAACGGGAGCCGGACCTCTTCTCCGAACTGAAGAAAGTCACCATGCTTCTGGAATGAAAGGCCAAAAGCCAGCCGAATCCGATTTCCCCAATGGCCATAAGAAGGGCGACGTAAGACCGCACAGCCATTTCCATTGCTGGATGTTGCGTCATAGGTTCACCCCAGTTCCTACGCGGTTCATTCTATCCCTAGTACACTTAAAGTAGTTCCCTTTTCCGGGCAGGCGCAGGAGTTCGCTATGGCATCCATCATCCTTCCGGCAAATCCTTCCGAGCCACGTGCCGGGCGGTTCGGCGTCTACGGCGGCCGCTACGTGCCGGAGACGCTGATGGCTGCGCTCCTCGAACTGGAGCACGAGTACGAAGCCGCCAAAGCCGATGCCGCCTTCCAGGCCGAGCTGAACGCGCTGCTCACCGACTTCGCCGGCCGGCCGACGCCGCTCTATTTTGCCAAGCGGCTCACCGAGCAATTGGGCGGGGCCAAGATCTACTTCAAGCGTGAAGACCTCCTGCACACGGGCGCGCACAAGATCAACAATTCGCTGGGCCAGGCGCTGCTCGCCCGGCGCATGGGCAAACGGCGCATTATCGCCGAAACCGGCGCCGGCCAGCACGGCGTCGCCACCGCCACCGTCTGCGCGTTGCTTGGCCTCGACTGCGTCGTCTACATGGGCGAAGTGGACATGGAGCGCCAGGATCTGAACGTCAAGCGCATGCGCCTGCTCGGCGCCGAAGTGCGCAGCGTAAGCTCCGGCTCGCGCACGCTTAAGGACGCGATTAGCGAGGCGATGCGCGACTGGGTCACCAACGTGCGCAATACCTACTATCTGCTGGGCTCGGCGCTGGGCGCGCATCCTTATCCCACCATGGTGCGCGATTTTCAGCGCGTGATCTCGAAAGAGATGAAGCAACAGATCCTCGAGAAGGAAGGCCGTCTTCCCAGTGTCGTCGTCGCCTGCGTAGGCGGCGGCTCGAATGCCATCGGCGCGTTCTACGAGTTTATTGGCGACCGCCAGGTGCGGCTGATTGGCGTTGAAGCCGGCGGGCGCGGTTCTGCACTGGGTGAGCACGCGGCGCGGTTCCAGGGCGGCGCGCCCGGCGTGCTGCAGGGCACATACTCCTACGTGCTGCAGGACGAGGACGGCCAGATCGCGCTGACGCACTCAGTTTCCGCGGGATTGGATTATGCCTCCATCGGGCCGGAGCACGCGGCACTGCACGATTCCGGCCGGGCCGAGTACGTGTCGCAGGACGATGCCGCCGCGCTCGATGCCGTCCAAAAACTGGCGCGGACAGAAGGAATTTTACCGGCGCTCGAGAGCGCGCACGCAGTCGCCGAGGCGCTGCGCATCGCGCCCTCCATGGATCCGCGTGAAATACTGGTGGTGAACCTCTCAGGCCGCGGCGACAAGGACATGGGAATCCTGGCGCGCGAACTGAAACTGTAGTCGTCCCGAAGAGGGAAACCGAAAGGTAAATCCCGGTTCATGATCGCCTTGGAGAACGGTCGTTTCGAAAAGCCGCGACGCGTTCGCTAAGGTGCTGAGGAACAAATTCTTAGCTTGGTTTGGCCGTTCGAAGAAGGACAGCTGCGAATCGCGCTGCTTTATTGGGGGATTTCATGGGAATCATTGACCGCCGGGAATTTCTGAAGGCGGGGGCCGTGAGCGCCGTGAGCATTGGCAACGCTAAGGGAAATTGGGGAGTTTTTTCGCCGGGAGCATTCCCCGGGCCAGCCGGAGGGAAAAATCTGGTTGTGCACGGCGATCCCATGGAGGGAGTAGCCGGAGCGCTGCCGGAGGGATGGTCCGGCTTTGCGGGGAATCCGGCGTTGCAGCCCTCTTTTAAGCTGGTGGCCGAAGGCCTGGGCGGCAAATACCAACTGCTCGCTGAAGGCAATGGGAGGAAGGAGTGTTACGGCTACCTACGGATTCCGGTGCGCATGACGCCCGGCAAATGGTACCGGATGCAGGTCAGGTTCCGCTTCTCGGGATTCGAAAACGTCAATCGCCACCTGGTCCATGGGGTCTTTTCCGTCCCCGATACCATGCTTTACAACAACGGCATCTTCAACTATCGCAAAGATGGGGAGTGGGTAATCGGAGAGGCGCGTTTCCCCGGACCGCCCCAGGAGATGGATACGGAAGTGCGGCTTTATTTCCGCTACAGCGCGCACGGCCAAGTCTGGTGGGATCAGGTTTTGCTCGAAGAGGATAAGCCTGTCCCATCGCGGCCGGTGAAGGTGGCAGTGAGTTGGGGACACGGCGACTTCAAGCACTGGCAGTCGTGGCTGGACGCGGCGGGCTCGCGCGGGGCGGACGTGGCCCTGCTGCCGGAAATTTTCAATCAAGCCGGTCCCCACCAAGCCGAGCTTGCCGGCGGGCCGTCATGGCAGTTGTTGTCCTCCAAGGCGCGGCAGTGGAAGATGTACGTGAGCGGCACCACGTATACCCGGCGCGACGATCTGGTTTATAACACGGCCCCGCTTTTCGACCGCCAGGGGAAATTAGTGGGGACATATGACAAAGTGATGCTGTTCGATACAGAACTGGACGACGGGGTGACGTCCGGCGAGCAGTTCCCGGTGTTTGACACTGACTTCGGCAGAATAGCGATGATCACCTGTTACGACAGTTGGTTTTCGAATACCGCGCGCCTGCTGGCTCTCCAGGGAGCGGAGCTGGCCCTGCTGCCGAATGAGGGCTATTACATGGAGCTTATGCATTCGCGGGCGGCCGACAACTGTATGTGCCTGGCCGTCAGCAGCGGTAGTAATCCGGCAGGCGTGTGGGATTCCGGCGGCAACCAGGCAGGCCAGGAACACCCCGATCCGACCTGCGCCGCGCCCAACGCCATCCTCTCGTATGAAAAGGATGAAAACATGCGCCTGATTCTGGCGACCATTGACCTTTCCATCAAGAGCTCGCCAAATTTTTGGGGCGGTCCCATGCGCTCCGCGCCCGGCGGACGCCGCTGCCGGGAAACATCCCCCATCGCCCTCGGAGGGCGCGTGAGCGAGCTGGAAGATCGCTGGTGCACGGTCCCAAAGAGCGAGGCATAGCACGTCTTAAAGGCCATGGGCTGGTCGCCGCAGCCGATGGGCTTTACGGCATTTGCCGTGCCCTGATACAAAACTGGAATCGATCTACTATTCTTCATGCATTTCTGTTGTTGAGCGCATTTCGATGCCAATCCGTTTCGATCACAAACCGGGCCTCGTGGTTTATCTCACCGCCGGCGATCCGTCGCTCGAAGGGACGCGCGCCATTGCGCTTGCGGCCATCGACGCCGGCGCGGATGTGATCGAGCTGGGCGTGCCGTTCAGCGACCCACTGGCCGACGGGCCAATCATCCAACGCGCAAGCGAGCGCGCTCTGGCGCGCGGTACGCGGCTGCGCGATGTGCTGGCCCTCGCTGCCGACCTGCGCGTCGCCCGGCCAAATGCCGGCCTGGTCATCTTCACCTACCTGAATCCGATTCTGCGCTACGGCCTGAGAAAGTTTGCCGACGACGCGGCCGCAGCCGGCGCGGACGGCGTGCTCGCCACCGACATGATCGTCGAAGAGGCTGGCGAATATCTCGCCGAGTTGGCGCGCGTAAATCTTGCGCCGATCTTCCTCGCCGCGCCCACCAGCCCCGACGAGCGCCTGAAGGCGATTGCCGAGCACTCCCGCGGATTTGTCTACGCCATCTCGCGCACCGGTATTACCGGCAAGCAGCAGAGCATGACCGAAGACGCGGCGGCGCTGG
>JASIJW010000023.1:0-4782 GCA_030050035.1 Acidobacteriaceae bacterium
CGTTGAACCAGGTGTTGGCTTCGGTGGTCGTGTCACGGTGATACTCGCTCAGGCTTCCATGGAACTGGTTCGTTCCGTTTTTGGTGACAAGCTGGAACTGGCCGCCGCTGCCGGTTCCGACTGCGGGCGTCATTCCAGCTACCGTGCCCGTAAACTGCTGGACTGAATCCACCGGCGCAGGAACCGTCATATAGAAGGTCTGGCCGGTCGCGAAGTCGTCCGCGTCCATTCCATCGACGGTCACTTCCGATTGGTCGACGCGCGCTCCGGTCACTGCACCCTGATACGAATCCACCCCTGGCTGCTGCTCGAAGAGCGTCGCGATGCCGCGCGTGCGGTCATATACGGGGAGCTGTTGCAACTGCTCGATCCCGATATTGTTTCCAATGGAGGCATCGCTGGTATCGACTGTCACATTTGCGCCACCGGCCGAAACCTGCACCGTTTGGACGGCTTTGCTGGGAGCCAGCGCCGCGTTCTGCGTACGCGTGGTGCCGACATTGAGCGTGAGATCGGAAACCGCAAAGTTAGCAAACCCTTGAGCGCCGAACAACAGCTTGTAGCCAGAGTTGGCCGGGACATTGGCAAACCGGTATCGGCCTGCGTTGTCGGTTTTCCGCGTATACGATGTGCTGGTCGAGGTATTAGAAAGGGTTACCACGACGCCGGGGATCACCGCACCTGTGGCGTCAGTCACCTCTCCGGCGAGCGATGCGGCATCCTGAGCGCGCGCGGGCGCATATGCGCCCAGAGAGATAGCGCACAAAGATAACGTTATCAAAAGCTTGCGCATAATTCTGTCTCCAAAAAAGATGGCCGGATTCGCCGCTATTTTTTTGTGGATGAACGACGCCCACACACGTGGGGTGAAAAATTCTGCGAGTTAAGAGACTGCTTCAGCTCGGTAGCAAGTCCACTTCGAGCCGGGGAAGCGCGAAAATTATCGGACTTTCACCTGGGTTTCGCAATTTGAGTATGAAGTTCAATTACACGCTCTGTAAAGAGGAGTTCCGCATACAACTGCAACTCTAGTGCCATAAGTAGCACCGATATTAGAAATATGGAGAAACAAACCGCAACGATTCGACGGTGGGAAAATGAGAGCCGACTGGTAAAAAGACGCGAACGAATGAGTGCGCAGGGCAAATTCTGCTCTCGAAAGACCGGCTTCGGCATCCAAACGGGCAAATGATTCTTCGCTTCGACGGCGAACGGACGGCGGCCGCAGTGCGAGATCGGGCTGGAGAGTGTCCGGTCATGAACGGTTCGGTCATGAGTGGTTCGGTCATGGACGGTTCCCTTGTGGAATGTTCCGTACCGGCTGCCGTGGATCTATTTCTCGAATCGCAAAAGCATGCCTCGGAGGCGTCCGGGATCGTCACCCAGCTCGCCCATTCCGAGCTGGCTGGGGAGCTGGCGCGACAACTGCTGCCCACAATATTCGGCGAGTTGCCGCCGGAGGTGGCCGAAGCCGCAGAGAACCATGATCGCGGCTGGACGGAAAGCGACCATCGCCAGCTCGTGCGCATAGCCGAAGAGACTCCGAAGCCGTTCCCCGCGATGCATCAGGATGAGCTCGAAGCCTGGCGCGGTTCGGTGGCGTGGGCAAGATCCAATTCAAATTCCGGCTCGCCGCTTGCGTGGTGCCTCATCGGCCGCCACTTTACCGCACTGGCGCAGCGGCCCACGCCCTCGCATCTGGCGTTCGTCGAACTGGAAACTCCGGCGCGCGTCGAAGCAGAGCGGAGCCACGGCTACGATGCGCAGGACCTGGAGCGCTGGGCCGGCGTCGTCGGCTTTTGCGACCTGCTTTCGCTCTATCTTTGCTCCGGCCTGCGCGCCACAGTTGTCTTCCCTCTCACGCACCCCGCGTACCGGCACGCTGCGGAGGCTCCTTATGTAACGCTCGGCTGGCACGGCAAGCGCGCCGTCTTTTCGAAACCCATCTTCCGGCCCGGTTCCGTCGCTCATGTGCGGGCGATGGACCTTGGCGGAACCGAGGAATGGATTACGGAACAGTTGGCGTAACCTCTTTCAATAGTCTGGTGGATCTTTCTTGTCAGAAGCGGAGGGCGGGAATTGCAGAACCCGCCCTGCGCGGTTCCGGCTCTTTGCCAGTCACTAGCACCGGTGTTCTGGACGTTGTAGACCAAGGGCGTGAATGCATCGCCGAAGGTCTGCTCGTGATTGGTGTCTTGCTGTGCAGATAGTTTTGGCGCGGCGATTGCCAGAACCAGAAGCAACATCAACGCTGGAAATGTCTTGACGAGATTGTCGAGAGATTCATGCGCAGGGACGGTGATGAGCCGCAGAGATACCGGCCCGATCCATTTCAGGCAAAAGCTCTCCATTGTGTCCTCGCTTGGGGGACAGCAGGACGTGTTCCATTGCCCCCCGGGGGTTGGGGCGAAACGTGCCCAGACATGCTTCGACGCGCTTCGCCAGTTTTGGGAGACCTTGTGAAGAGCGGTGTTTTCGCCAGCCGCTGGTTTACGAACCGGCGTGCAGGTGGAACTCAATTGCGCCGCAGATTCTGCGCTGGCTGTTTGTGGATTGTCCAGGAAATTGTGTGAATTTTGCCAGAAGAAAATCGATATACCCCGCGAGGCGGGATTTCGCCAAATCCAGGTTCGAGAATTCACTCATGGCAGGCTGGCATTTTTCTGAAATGATCTTCGGCGCCGATTTCTGGCCTGATGAGTGACTTGGCAATGATGCTCTCATTGACTTTTCCCGAAGCGATCAAGTCTCTCGATGGTAGCGTGTGATGTAAAACGGTGCTAAATACGGAGCAGAGTTATGCGCGTCGCGATCTTGTCAGATATTCACGGAAATCTCAGCGCCTTTGAAGCTGTATTAGAAGACATTCATCAGCTCGCACCCGATCTGGTCCTCCATGGTGGTGACTTGGCTGATGGCGGCTCCTCTCCCGTCGAGATCGTTGATCGAATCCGTGATCTCGGCTGGCAAGGTGTAATGGGCAACGGTGATGAAATGCTCTGCAGCCCGGAATCATTGGAGGATTTCGCAACTCAATCTTCAGTTCCGCCTGCTTTTTGGGTGTCCGTCCGGGAAATGGCTGCATCAACTCGCGCCATCCTTGGAACCGAGAGGTTGTCGTGGTTGAAGCAACTGCCCATGGCAATTACTCAGAATGGCTTAGCAGTCGTCCATGCCACTCCCCAGAGTTGTTGGAGAGCACCTCCCAGAACGGCATCCGATGAAGAACTGGATCGAATCTATAGCCAGTTCGGAGTACCAGTTGTTGTTTTCGGACACACGCACATACCTGTCATTCGAGAGATGAGCGGAAATCCGAGACTCCTTATCAATTCTGGGAGTGTCGGCCTGCCATATGACGGCGACCCCCGCGCGTCTTACCTGCTTTTGGATGACAGTACGCCGGTGATTCGGCGAATCGAATACAACGTTGAGAAGGAACTGAAAGCACTGTCTTCCGGCGCGCTTCCACATGCAGATTGGACAGCTAGGATGCTCCAGCTCTCCCCAATTGCCCTGAACAACACGCGGATGGTCGGTATAGCTTCAGATGTGCATCCAGACATGCGCAATCAAGCTTTTATTTACCGCTTAGCGGATTAGATTTGTTCTTCGATCCACTCGGAGGCGTTTGCGTACTCTTGTTCCACCCGTGAAACTTCGAGTAGTCGCCGGCGTTCCAGGCTTCGCGGAGTCCGGGGGCGCTGAGATCCCAGTCAGGGCGGATTTCGCTGGTGACGGCGCGCAGGTCGCGCCAGAGATCGGCGATCGACGGACGGCCCCAAAACCAGTAGCCGTTGTAGATGCTGTAGATCACAAGGCCCGGCTTGAGCACGAGCGTGTGCGGAATCATCGGATTGTTCTCGGGGTCGGTGTACTCCTGGATATCGAGGTCCTTCTGGACCTTTCTTTCAGGATCGGATAGAAATGGCCACTGCGCGCCGACCGATGCGCGGAACTCCTGGAGCGTGTGGTGGTCGTCGGTGGCGATGGTGACGATCTGCGTGTAGGCCACGGCGATTTTCGGATAGAACGCGGCCAGCTCCAGATGTTGCTGGTGCTCCTTGGGGCAGTAGTGGCCGCGCGCCAGCGTGAGGATGAGCGGGTCGTCGCCCTGCAGTTCGCTGAGCTTGCGCACGGTGCTGGTGTGATCGGGCAGTTGGTAATCGGGAAAGACAGCTCCGGGGACGATGTCAGAGCGCATGGATAGACTCCTGCGGGCACAATCATTCTCTCACTCATGATTGGATGCAAGGACTATGCGGAGCAGCCCTTGCGCGCTCAAGGCCGGACGTTCCCGGTGCTGTCTACTCCACGGGGACGCGGATGACGGTCACGCTCTCGTGCGGGAGCGTGACGGTGAGCAGACCAGACTGCGCGGGCGCAATCGCAGCCGGACGGGGCACAATGTGCTGCGGCTCGATTTCATCATTCTGCTCGTAGCGGTTCTCGGCGCTGATCTGCGCGCTCTGTGCCGTGCCGGCAATATGGAACCCGGCGAGATCGAAGCGGGTGGGCACATCCTGAGCGAGGCTGCGATTGACGCAAAGCAGCGTGAGCCGCTTTCGATCGGGGCTGAGCGTGGCGACCACGTCGATGTAGGGGATGTCCTGGACGTGGTCGAGCGGCCGAATGCCGCCTGCAACGTTGTAGGCGCCTGAATCGCTGGTTACGGGCAGAACCGTGTCGCCGGCTACGGTGGTGTACATGCGGAAGACGTAGTAGGCCGGCACCGCGTACACCTGCTCGCGCCGCTTCCAGATTCCGGCGAACTCCATGCTG
>JASIJW010000185.1:0-7436 GCA_030050035.1 Acidobacteriaceae bacterium
GTCACTGTGAAGGTTTCTGTTTGCGAAGCCGCGGCGGCGTAGTTGGTCTGCTGCGCGTAGCCGATCGTGACGCTTTGGTTGCCGACGACCGGTTGAGTAATGGTGAACTGCGCATTGCCGCTCGAGAGCGGCACGGCAACGGGCGCTGCGCCGTTGTAGCTGTAAGTGATATTGCCCTGCGCCGAGCCTGCGTTGGAGCTGACGTTGACGGTGCACTGGTAGTTGCCGCCATACGGGAACGACGAGTCCCAGCAGGAGACCGACATGTTGACCGGAACCGGGCTGACGGTGAGCACGGTTGGAGACGATGATCCTGCGGGATTGTTTTTGTCGCCCGAGTAGACGGCGGTGATGGAGTGCGCGCCGGCATTCAGCCCAGGCGAAATGTACCAGTAGGCACAGCCGTTGCCGCCAAGACTAAGGGTGGTCAGCGTAGTTGTGCCGTCGTCGATCTGCACGGTTCCGGTGGGTGTTGCTTTTGTCGCTCCGGTGATGCAGACGGTAACGTTGGTAGCTCCGGGATAGGTGAGCTGCGTGCTCGCAAACTGCAGCGAGATAGCCGTGTCGTAGACGTTGAGCGAGAGGCTTGCCGAGGAGCCGAGGTGATTGGCATCGCCCTGGTACTGCGCCGAGATGGCGAGTACGCCGGAGGCCGATGGCGTGAAGGCGCAAGTGGCTACGCCGGAGGGATTGAGCGTTGCCGAGCACAGCGTGGTTGAGCCGGAAAGGAATTCGACGGTTCCGGTGGGCTGCACCGCTCCAGTAACGGTTGCGGTGAGCGTTTCGGGCTTGCCCTGCACGCCGGGATTGGGGCTGGCCGAGGCAGTAATTGAAGTTGGAGCCTGGGCGACGATGAGTGTTGCCGTGGAGGAAGTTGCAGCCGCGTAGCCGTTGGTGCTGGTGTACGCGGCGGAGACGGTGTGCGATCCGGCGGCAAGGCCCGTGACTACCACTGTGGCTGCGCCGTTGACGAGCGTGGCATTGTAGGTGGAACTGTCGACGGTGAACACTACCGCGCCGGCCGGCGTGACCGATGCGCCGGAGACCGTCGCGCTGAGCGTAACAGACTGGCCGTAGATGGGCGATGCCGGAGAGAACGCGCCAAGGTTGATGGTGGAAGCCGGCGGCGTGGATGGGCCGGTGAGCGTGAGTTGCACCGAGGACGGCGTCGACAATGCGGCATTGGTGAGGTTGCCGTTGAAGGTGACGGTGTCGGTGGTGGTGGTAAAGGTTGTGGGCGTGTATGCGGCGGAAAGCGCGCAGACGCCACCGACGGCTAAGGCGCCAGATCCGCTTGCGTTGAGAGTGCAGTCGGTGGAAGCCGTGGGAGTTAGGCTGTAGTCGGTGGTATCGGTCTGGGTGAAGGATGTGCCAGTGAAGATCTGATTGCCAGATTCGAGCATGTTGACGGTTTGCGGCGGTTCGGACGCGCTGAACTGCACGTAGCCTTGCGTGCGGACGAGCTTGAGCACGCCGCCTGCGGAGCCGGTGTAGAGATTGCCGGCTGAATCGATGGCGAGCGCGGCGGGCGTAAGGCTAGCGACGGTGAACGAGGCGCTGTTGCTGCTGGCCGGGACGGCGAGAATGTCGGCACTGTCGGCGATCAGCAGGTTGCCGGCCGCATCGGTTAGGGCCGCTGACGGCGCGACGGCGGACGTGGTTACAACGGTGGCGGTGTTGCTCTGCAGGCTGTAGCGATAGATTGCCGGTGCGCCGGGATCGGAGACGAGCAGATTGCCGCTTGGGTCGATGGCGAGTCCGCTTGGCGAAACCAGATTGCCAACGCTCAGCGTGCGCTCGGAGTTTGTAATGGGATTGATCTGATAGACGAGTTTTGCGGCGGAATCCGAGACGTAAAGATTGTTTAGCGCATCGACTGCGATGCCGGCGGGCGTGGTGAAGGTGAAAGGCAGAATAGTAGCCGTGCCGGTGGGCGAAATTGCGGTCACGGTTCCGGCCGCGGTGTCGGCTACATATATGTAGCCGCGCGGATCGACGGCGACTGCGCCCGGCGCCTGTAAGGTTGCGAGCGAAGTGCCAGAGGCGCTTGCGCCCTGTGACTGAGAAGTGGGCGCGAAGCGGAACAGTTGCTTGCTGTTCGAGTCAGAGACGTACACGTTTCCTGTGTTGTCGGTCGCAAGACCCGCGACTGCCAGGCCTGAGCCGAAGCTGACCTGGGTTGCGGGATCGAGCGTGGCGCCGGCGCCGAGGCCGGTTCCGGTGAGTCCCAGATACGCGGTGTTCCCTTCAGTGCTGTTGACGGTGAGCGCTGTAGAGCGTGCGCCAGCAACGGCGGGCGTGAAGCTCGATGAGACCAGGCAGTCGGCTGTGGAGTCGGAGTTGACGGTGCACGCGGGCGCGCCGAGCGACCACTCAGCCGAGTTGACGGCGAGGCCGTTGCTGCCGGCCAGGTTGTCACCCGGTATGAAGTGAAATTCGATGGGCTGAGTGGCTGTGGCAGCGGTTGTGGTTGACGGCGAAGCCAGGCCGGTTGTGACTTTGCGGATGCGCGCGTTGAGCGTGTCGGAGATATAGATGTTGCCGAGTGCGTCGGTTCCTACGCCGATGCCGTTGCCGCCATCGCCGATGATAGCTTGCGTGGCCGGGCAGCCGTCGCCGAAGTTGTCGGTCGCGCTTGAGCAGTTGGTGCTGGTTTTTCCGGCGATGGGACGGATGTAGCCGGTATGCGCGTCGAGGAACCAGGCTGCGCCACCGCCATCCGAGATATAGATGTTGCTGCTGTTATCAATCGCCAGCTTCTGCGGGCTCATGCTCACGTTGGTCGCGAGCGTTGGATACGGACCGGAGGAGCTGCCGCCACCGGCGATGGTGTAAATGTCTCCGTTCTGCGGCGAGGAAATGCCGAGTGTCGCGAGCAGCGCGTCAAGGGGCGAATTGGTTCCGCAGGTGACGCAGACTACTCTGACTTTTTGCGAGTCGGCGATGTAGACGTTGAGATTCGCATCTGTCATCACGCCCTGCGGGTTGTCGATGGTCGCCGAGGTCGCCGGGCCGCCGTCGCCGGACGATGACGCTGTGCCGGTGCCGGCGAAAGTATGAATGGTGCCAGTGATATCGACAACGCGGATTTTGTTGTTCGACGTATCGGCAATATAGATGTTGCCGACGCTGTCAGCCCAGACACCGCGCGGTCCGTTTACCTGGGCAAGCGATGCCGGGCCGCCATCGCCGGAGTTGCCTGCCGAACCGGTGCCCGCGACAAGATACAAAAGGCCGGTGGAAGCGCTGACTTTGAACACCTCGTGGCTGTCGTAACCAGCGATGTAGATATTGCCCTGCGCATCGGATGCGACGCCGCGCGCCTTGTCGATGCTGACCTGCGTCGGCACGCAACCGACGGTTGCTGTGGGAGCGCAGGCTGAACCGCTCACCTTGCCGGCAAAATCCGTAATAACGCCATTAGGAGCGATGCGGCGGACGACGCTGGCGACCGCGTCTGTGAGGTAGACATTGCCGAACGGGTCTGCGGCAACGCTGCGCAGATCGACCGACCCACCGAAGATGATTGCCGTGGCTGGGCAGCCGTCGCCAAAACTGTCTGTCGCAGTGGAGCAATTGGAGGCTGCGCCGCCGGCAATGGTCGTCATGGTGTAAGGCAGCGCGATGGGAGTGCTGGGCAAGGCAAGAATCGTGCCCTGCGTTACGGTGAACTGCATGGGAGCTGAGGCTGAGCCGGCAAAGCTGCCGCTAGCCGCGTAGGTCGCCGTTACGTTGTCGGAGCCAATGGGCAGATCGATGCCGGCCGTTGCTATCGAGGTGTTGGGCGTAGAACTTGCGATCAACGTGGCCGTGATCGACTGCGAAGCGCTGCTGCCGACGCCGTAGGTGAATGTGACGGTGCCCGCGGGCGCGCCAACAGACGAGGTAACCGTTGCTGTGACAGCAACCGGATGGCCAAGGGTGGTGGTCGTGGTATTGGCTGACAGCGCCGTCGTGGTCAGCGCTGGCGTTACGGTTACGGTCGCGGTTGCCGAGGTCGATCCATCGTTCACGGAGTCGCCGCTGTAGACGGCGTAGATGCTGTATGCAGTGGTGCTGAACGGCAGACTAATCGTGGCCGAGGCCGCTCCCGAGGTGACGGCAGCAGTGGCAAATACGGAACCGTTCACGATGAACTCCACCGAGCCGGTTGGATTGCTTCCTGCAATCGAGGCGGTCGCGGTGAACGAAGTGCCATAGGACACGGAGGCCGGCACGCCGGAGAGCGTGGTGGTGGTGCCACCCAGACTGCCGGCATTTACGGTGACGACGTATGGCGCGGTTACGGAGTAGGCGGTCTGGCCGGCGCTGAGCGGATAGTTTGAATCGCCCGAGTAGGCAGCCGTAAAGGTGTATGTTCCCGGCTCTAGACCGGTGAGCGGAATGAAGACGGTGTCGGTGTTGCCTGGAAGCGGCACAGTGGTGGAGACGGCATTGCTGCCGTTCAATACGCCGGTGAGAGTGACGGTGCCGGTGGGATATGCAGCGCCGCCTACGGCGGGCGTCAGAATCACTACCGCGGTGGCGTTCTGGCCTTCGGTGATGGTCTGCGAAATGCCGTTGGGCCCGGTCAGCTCTGGCGCGATGTAGGTGAAGCTGCACTGCGGCGGATTCAGGCTGGTCGCCGTAATATTGTTTGTCACCGTGTTGCCATTCGAGCCGACAAACGTTGCGTAGTCGCTGACGAAATCGCTCGACACCTGTCCGGGGCCGTAGCTCACAGCCGCATCGGTGGGCGCTGGACTGAACTCGGACGCGGCATAAGTGGATGGGAAGGTGACGTTATCGAGCGTGATGCCGAGGGGGTAAATGGCGCCATTGTTATTGGTGCCGGTGAGCTGGTTGGTTCCCGCGGTGAGGAAGGTGAGGTTTTGCAGCAGGATGTTTTCAAGATTCGGGCTGGCGGTTCCGGTAGTGTCCTCGTAATTCGGGCTGAAGACGATTTCCGCTTTGTGGTCCTGGAAGCAGGAGTTCGAATATTGAATGTTGGTTACCACTCCACCGCGGTCGTAGCCGGACTTGATGCGGAGGCCGGTGGAGTTGCTGTCGGCGGTGTCGTTAATGGAGCTGCCCGCGCCGGCGGTGCCATTGCCAGAAAGCATGTTGCTGTCGAAGAGCACGTTGCTCACGCCAGCCTGGGTGTAACTGCCGATCGATTCGCCGTGGCCGGCAAAGAGACGGTTGTTGGTGACGGAAATGTTGGCGGCAGGCGCAGTTCCGGCCGCGCCTACGGCGACGTTGTCGTCGCCATCAGAGATCCAGGAGCGCGTGATGGTGAAGTTGGTCGCGTTGCCGGGATCGATGCCGTCCGTGTTGCGGGAGCTGGTCGGCGTAATGATCTTGATATCCCATGCAGTGAAGTTATTGACCGCGCCGGTGGTCGAAACGTGGAAGAGCGGCGAGTTGCGAATGGTGATTTTGTAAAGCGTGATGTTGCTCGAGCCTGAATCCATTTGGATGAAGCGTGGATTCTGTTGATTGCCGCCGCCATTGGCGATGGACGAGAGTCCCCACCAGCTTTGGCCGGCAAAGCTCGCCGGGAAGGCGTTGATGAGCGTGTCGCCGCCGCGGCCATCGAGCTTGCCGAAGCCCATGATGCCCACGTTGGTCGCGCCGCTGGGAATGTCGATGAGCGGCAGGCAGCTTGCCGTGGCGCTGTCGTTGTTCACAGTGCCGCAGGTGTGCGTGCCGGGCGTGGTGTCGTAGTCCTGCACGTTGCGCGAGAAGAACAGCACCACTCCGGGGTCGACAAGCAGCGTGACGCCGGATGGCATGGAAAGCGGGCCGCTGAGGAAAGCGTCGCTGCCGCTGCTGCTCATGGAAAGTTCGACGGCCTGGCCGGTGCCGGCGCAGCTATTGAGCGCGGCCTGAATGCGCGCGCCGTCGGGATTGGTGACGGTTGCGTCGACGGAGGTTGGGATGTCGTTGTTTACTGCCGCGATGTCTGCGTTGAGGACGGTGCAGACCGTCGGGAACGACGGCTCGGTGACGGTGCGCGTGTCGCCTGTGGCGACATACTGCTCAACCGTGAAGGCGACCGAGGCGCTCGACGCCGAGTAAGTGTTGGGCACGCCAGCGTAGTTGACGGCGATGGCGTAATTGCCGGCCGTGAGGCCAGACAGGCTGACCGTTGCCTGACCTGCGGCGTTCAACGCGGGCGTCGCGGAGTAAACCGCTGTCGTGCCCGAAAGCGTGACGGAGCTGACGGTTACAGAAACAGTGCTGCCGGCGGGCGAAGCGATGCCTGTGACCGCGATTATGAAGGAAGCCTCAGTACCGCTGGAGCTGAAGAGCACGCTCGAAGGACCAGTGACGCTGGTGGTTGTTGGTCCGGCAGGAACGACGTCGTTGAATGTTACTGAACCGATGCTTGGAGCAGGGAGCAGCGTTAGCGCGTCGCTGTATACGGTGCCGGGACTTGCGAGCGAGGCGGAAGACAGCGCTGCTGAAACCTGGCAAGACTGGCCGGCGGCGATTGCGCTCGAAAGGGAGCAACCGGCGGTGGTGAATGCGAATGAGCCGGTTGCGGATTGCGCGGCGCCGGTTGCGGCCGAGTTGCCGATGTTGGTCAGCGTGCCGGCGATGCTGGTCAATGGCGTTGTGGTCGAGCCGTACGATCCCGCACCGCGAACGACCTGAGTAATGCTTGTGTTCTTTGCATCCGCGCTGTAGACGTTGCCCAGTCCGTCGACGGCGACGCCGGTGGGAGCCTGCAGGCCGGCAAGTACTGTGGTCTCGCCGCCGCTCACCGGAACTTCGATGATTGAAGTGCTGCCCTCATCCTGCACGTATACGTCGCCTGCTGCATCGGTGGCGACGGCCACAGGCGTTAGGCCGGAGACGAGAGTGCTCTGGGTATATTCGCCGGATGAGGTGGGCGAAAGCTTGTAAACCGCGCCCGCGCTCCTGTCGGCGATGTATACATTCCCTGAAGGATCCGCGGCGAGCGAGACCGGATTCGTGAAGCCGGCGGCAATGGTTGTCTGCTGCCGTCCAGCACTGCCCGCTGGCGACAGCTTGTAGATCGCCGTGTTTGCCGCTGAGCTTTGGAGGTCTGCGACGTAGATATTGCCTGCTGCGTCGGCGGCAATGGCCTGCGGAGCGGCCGTGCAACCGGTGCATGGCGTGTAGGCGACGGATGTAAGCGAGTACGCGGCCGGCGTGCTGGCGGACTGGACGGCAAGCTCGCTGATGCCTGGAACCGTGGGGCTGACCGCATATGCGTTGCCGAGCGGATCGACTGCGATCTGGCTGGGCGCAGCTGGAAGCGCGATGGGCGTTGCGGATGAGGTGGAAAGCGTGTATGCAGTCCCGCCGATCTGCTCCACAATTGATGTGCCGCTGGCGGCATAGAGGTTGCCTGCGCCGTCAAGCGCTGCGCCGGCGGGCGCGATACCGCTGAGCAGCGCGTTGGTTGTGGGCGCCACGGACGTGGT
>JASIJW010000186.1:0-2916 GCA_030050035.1 Acidobacteriaceae bacterium
GCGCTCCAGGCGCTTGCGCAGCTGCGGCAGCGCCGTCCGCAGGCCATGCTCACCGTCATCGGCGGCGGCGAGGATGAACAATGGCTCAGGGATCTTGCCGCCAGTCTCGGCGTCACCGGCGCGGTCCGCTGGTTGGGCAAAATTCCGCAAAGCCAAATCTGGGAGCAATACGCACGGCATTCGGCATTCGTCTTTCCCAGCATGCACGACTCGGGTGGCACCGTAGTTCTTGAGGCTCTTTCGCAGGCGCTGCCGGTCATCTGTCTCGATACCGGCGGACCCGGCGCCATTCTTCCGCCTTCGTGCGGCTTCAAAGTCGCCGTCGAAAATCGCACGCAGGCGCAGGTGGTTCGAGACCTGGCCAACGCCATGCAACTCTACATCGACCATCCCCAGCTACGCGAGCAGGCAGCACAACGCGCGCTCGAGGCTGCCCGCGGCCGCCTCTGGGGCCACACCGTCTCCGCCGCATATTCGCTAGTCGAGCAAACCCTGCGTTTCACCGCCCAGGTCTAACCGCTATTCTGGAGCTCTGAATTTCAATGCAACAGGTTGTTCAAAGGGGGCGCCCAGGGCAAACCTCGGCGGGCCAGATCTCTTCCCAGCGTCTTTCCTGGCCGCGTTTTTTTCTGCGCTATCCCATCTTCTTGCTGGCTTTTGGCCCACCCCTCTTTCGGGCTGCCGACAAGTATGCAGGCGTCGATACCAGCAAAGCCCATTTCGATATCTGGACAATCTTGCAGCTCGGTCTCATCGGCCTCGTCTCCTCGCGCGCGCTCCTGCGTCTAGCCAATTCCCGCATCATTCGGCTGACCGCGCCTGTCCGCTCCGTCGTCAAATACTGGTTATTCCTCGGCCTGATGTTTGTCGTCTCGATTGCATATTCTCCCGGCCGCGCCGTTTCGTTTGCCTATTCCGTTATTTACTTCCTGATCCTGACTTCAATCACCGAATTCCTCGTCGATACCTATCGAACACCCCCTGATTGGATGCAGTGCCTGTTCGCCCTGCGTCTGGTGTCGCTGCTTCTTTTCCTTGCGGTCCTGGTTACCCTGCCCATTAGCCCCGGAATGGTTTTGGAGGGATTCCGCCTTCTTGGCGGTTCGGTCGCCAGTGTCCCGCTCATCGCTCCCGTCATCGCCATTGTCTCCGCCTACTCGTTTCTCCATTCCCTGGAGCCGCGCTTGCAGGCAGCGCTGTTGACTCTCCTCGGCATTGCGGGCACGGCTGTCACGCAGTGGAGAGGCGCGGAGATCGGCCTCATCGTCATCTTTCTCATCCTCGGGTTCGTCTGGGCGAGGGAAAGCCTGCGCTCGGCTTACAAGCTTGTCGGGGCGTCAGTGGCCTTGTCGCTCGTCGTCATCCTCGTGCTCCTCACAGTCGGCGCCGGGCGGGTTTGGAACCGGTTTAATCGTGGCGGAGATTTCCAAAACATCGTGACTATCAGCGGCAGAACCGAACTGTGGTCCGAAGTGATTGCATATTGCTCCGTGCATCCCCAAGGAATGGGCTACATCGCGGGGATCCGGAGTTCACGGATCAGTTCGGGAGGATCGACCAGCTTCCATTCCAGCCTTACTCATATGGGCGGAACGGATAACTCCTACTTTGAAGTTCTGGCAGACGCAGGCTGGATCGCGCTGCTCCTTTATCTCGTGATCCTGTTCAAAATCATTGCGCTCGGAATGCGCTTCGCGCTCGAGCACAGCCGCCGCCGCCCGCGCAGCGAATTAATCCATCGCCGCCCCATCCAGTGCGCCTTGCTCATATTCGGCTTCTGTCTGATTGACGGCATGGACAGCTCGATTTTTGCCACTCCCCTTACTCAGGCCTACTACTTTCAACACATCGCCATGGCTGTCATTCTCGGCGCAGCCAGCTCGATCATTCTGGCCAGGCGGCGTTCATCTGCCCATCTTCCCAATCAACTCGGCAAGCAGAACCATCTCCCTCGGCAGAACAACCTCTCCAATTCATGAACTCACCGGTCATCGCCCCTATTGCCGAAACCGCGACTGTTGACGAGCGATCCCTCCCTGCCGATTCAAGCCGGCGCGGCAACAGGCTGATGCACGTGATGATTCTCGGCACTCGCGGCATTCCCGCGCAACACGGAGGTTTTGAAACCTTCGCCGAAGATCTGTCTCTCTATCTTGCCGCGCGCGGTCATCGCGTCACCGTTTACTGCCAGACCGAATCCGCCGGCTCGCCTCAAACCAGCGCGCCCGTACAAAACGGAATATCGTCCCGAAACAATACACCGGCCGACGAATGGAACGGCATCCGCCGCGTTCTGATCCCCGCGCCGAATCACGCTATCGGCACCGTCGCCTACGATTGGGCTTCCACGCTGCATGCTTCGCGCGACAACGGAGTTGTTCTGACGCTCGGCTATAACACCGCCGTCTTCAGCCTTGCTTACCGCTGCCGCCGCATGCCCAGCGTGATGAACATGGACGGCATTGAATGGAAGCGGCAAAAGTGGTCATTGCCGCAAAAGGTCTGGCTATGGCTCAACGAGCGCGCCGGTGCGCGCTTCGCCCATCATCTGGTTGCCGATCATCCCCAGATTGCCGCCCATCTTCATGCCCATACCACGGCAAGCAAGATCACCGTAATTCCTTATGGGGCCGATGCCGTTGTCGACGCACCCACGACTGCGCTGCAGCCGTACGCGCTCAGCAGCAAGGGCTACTATCTCCTCATCGCCCGCCCCGAACCGGAGAACTCAATTCTCGAGATCGTTCGCGCCTTCGACTCCGATCGCCTGCACGCGCCGCTTCTCGTTCTTGGCAATTACAACTGCGGCGCCAACGCCTACCACCGGCAAGTCAAAGAAGCCGCGCGGCGAAATGTGATCTTTGCCGGAGCCATCTACGATCGCGCCACCGTGCAGGCTCTCCGCTTTCACGCTCG
>JASIJW010000187.1:0-3665 GCA_030050035.1 Acidobacteriaceae bacterium
AAGTATGTAGCGCGGCTGCGCACGCTCAAAAAAGACGGCAACCCGCTGCTGCTGGTGACGAACATGCAGGCGGGCCACGGCGGCGCAAGCGGCCGGTACGACTACCTGAAGGAAATTGCGCTGGACTACGCCTTCCTATTGCACGAGTTGGGAGTCGCGTGACGATTCTCTTTGCGGAGGGTCAGCCGATGAACAAGCAATACTCGAAGGGCGGGCTGGGAACGATAATCAGGGTGGAATTGACGATGGGCCTAACGCTGTTTGCAGCGATGGGAGCATTCGCACAGCAGCCAGTGCAGCCAGCGCCGACAGCGCCGGCAAACGAATCCCGCAGGCCCACTACTGTTCGCTCGCCCAATTCCACAGGCGCCGATTTGGCCGTGCCGCTGTGCGAATCGCGCTTTCATGACAGCCTGGCAAGAAATGGCATCGCCAACGCGCACGAGGCTCGCGTCACACCGCCGCAGATAAAAAACAAAGTGCCTGCGCAAATTACAAGAGAAGCTATTAACGCCGGCAGCACTACACACATCACCAACTATCTCGTCGTCATGGACGTGGTAGTGGACACCGAAGGCAATCCGACGCAGGCCTGCCTCGCCCAATCTTCGGGCTACGGGCTGGACGCCAGCGCTGCAACCGCCGTGGAGCAGTACCGCTGGGAGCCGGCGACCAGGAGTGGCAGGCCGGTGAAGATGCGCACGCCGGTCCATTTCCAGTTCGTGAACCCGTTGCCGCCGCCGATGAGTCCGACGCGCCGCTAGATAATAACGGGCTCAAAAATAGATAGGTGGAACGGAGGCGCTTGCGAGGCCCTAGCTCAGCTCTGCCAACGTCTTTTCCAGACTTGCCACATCTTCCACGTTGAGCGATTTGAGGGTTGGATCAACCTGCTTGAGCAGGCCGCAAAGCACTTTGCCCGGGCCGACTTCGACGTAAACCTCCGCGCCTGCCTGCTTGAGTGAGCCTACGCAATCGACCCAGCGTACTGCGCCCGTCACCTGGCGAATGAGCGCATCGCGCGCGGCCTCGGCGGTCGTCACCATGCCGCCGGTCACGTTGGCGGCGACGGGAATCTTCGGATCGTTGACTGTGAGGCCGGCGAGCACGCGCGCTACTTCTTCCTGTGCGGGCTGCATGAGCGCGCAGTGGAATGGCGCGCTGACCGGCAGCGTGACGGCGCGACGGGCGCCTTTGACCTTGCAGAGGGCTGAAGCTTTTTCGACGGCCGCAGCGGCGCCGGAGATGACCGTCTGGCCTGGCGAGTTGAGATTCGCGGCCTGGACCACCTGACCGGTTTCACGCGCGGCTTCTGCGCAGGCCTCGGCCACCAGTGCTGCGTCGAGCTGCAAGATTGCGGCCATTGCGCCCTGGCCGGCGGGTACGGCCTGCTGCATGGCGCGGCCGCGGGCTTTGACGGCGCGCACGGCATCGGCAAATGCGAGCGTGCCGGCGACCACGTGCGCGGACCACTCGCCGAGCGAATGGCCGGCGGCGAGCGCGGGTTTAATTCCCTGGGCGATTCCCTGTTGAACGAGGACTCGAGCGGCAGCCACGCTCACCGTGAGGATGGCAGGCTGCGTGTTCTCGGTGAGGCGCAGCTGTTCTTCAGGGCCTTCGAAGCAAATCCGCGAGAGGGCAAAACCGAGTGCGGCATCGGCTTCGGCAAAGGTCTGTTTCGCAACGGGAAAGCGTTCGGCGAGCTCGCGGCCCATGCCTACGGCCTGCGAACCTTGTCCAGGAAAAAGAAAAGCGATCTTAGCAGTCATTCCAGAATGGATTGTAAATGGCAGGGAACAGGGAATAGGGATCAGGGATCAGGGAATAGGGAATAGGGAATAGAAATCGGTGGGCGGAGAGCAAAAATTTTGGGCGAGAGCTGCTGATGATGCGCTGTTCTCTGAACCCTGAACCCTGATCCCTGTTTTCTGTTCCCTGCCTTCTTCAGTTCCACCGCTTCTTGTCGTCGTGATCATCCTGATCGTGAATAATCCGACCCTGGCCATCGAAGCGCACCGTCTTGCCCTGCGAGCGCATGTAGACCTCGAACTTGCGCGCGGCGCGGCGGCGCTTCCAGCGGTAGTAGCGGTTGCGCAGCCCGTACCAGCTTTCGCTCATGGCGAAGGAGATGCCGCGGCGCGGCGCCGAGCGCACGAACACGAGGCCGGCGAGCGCTCCGCCCAACTCGGCAAATGCGTACATCCGCTGCTGACTGAAAAGCATCGCAATGGCAATCAGGGCATAGATCACGGCAAGATAGCGGGCCTTGATACCGATGACGAAGAACATCAGGAATTCGGTATCGCCATAGAGCACGCCGATGGCCGCGAGCAGGCCGAAGATGCCGCCGAAGCAGCCGTAAAGCGGGATGGGCGGCAACGAGTATCCGAAGGTGCCGCTCATGGCGTAAATTGCCAGCGCTCCAGCGGCGGTGCCGAGAACGGAAACGGCATAGAGCCACAGCACCCAGCCGGCGTTGTGAAAGCTCTCGAGAAACCCGGCCAGAAACCACAGCGACAGCAACTCGAAAAGAACTGCGAGGATCCCTCCAGGGGGATGAATAAAGCTATAGGTAAGCGGCTGCCACAGGGCGCCGCGGAGAAAGGCCTGGGGAGAAAAGGTAAGCCAGGCGGCGATTTGGCCGGCCGTGGCAGAAAGCATGCTGCCGATGGCCAGCGCAAAGTACGTGCAGAGATTGACCAGCACCAACTGGCGCGTGGCGCCGCTGAAGTTGGGGAAGGCGAATGGACTGGAACCGATTCTGCGCATCGTACCAAACAGGGTATACGTTTCCGCGTACGGGTGTCATGGATTTTGCCGCGAACGCGGGACCAGTGGCCGCCGCCGGCGCGGCCTGCGCCGGCCGGCCTACATTGAAACCTATTCGCCGCAGCCCCTTGACCCGGGACGCGGTTCTTTCTAAAACTAGAGCGGGACCGAAGCCAAACGCCCTGTGAGATGGGCGACCCGGATCGCGATCTGGATCCGGGGGTGACTTTTTTGAGAGCGAAAAGTCATTGGGAGCGGCGGCCCCGGGCATCTTGCTTGCGGGTTACCCGGTGTGCGATGTTGGAGCGTAAGCAATCAATTCAAGAAACAACTTCCCCTGGATCGAGAGGAGGCTTCCATGCCCAGCTGCCCGGAATGTGAGAACGACCTGGACATTGAGATGGACGAAGTTGAAGAAGGCGACGTGGTTGCCTGCGAAGAGTGCGGAACGGAGTTCGAGGTGGTGGGTGTAGAACCGCTCGAACTGGCACGCGTAGAAGAAGAGGTCGAGGAGGACGAGGACCTCTACAACGAGGAAGAGGAGGAAGAGTGATAGCGCGAAGGTGGATGCAACTGGTCCTAGCAGCACTGGTTTTCGGATTGTTCAATGCTGGTCCGCAGGCGACGCTCGTGCCGCAGGCCGCAGCGCAGAACCTGGGCGAACGCACCGTATCGGGAACCGTGCTCAGCGCCGCTTCCACTCCGGTGGCCGGCGCGACTGTCTTTCTTAAGAACGAGAAAACCAAAGCCATTCGCAGTTTTACTTCTATCGAGAACGGCCATTTCCAATTTTCCCAGGTGAACAAAGACCAGGACTTCGACCTGTGGGCGGAAAAAGACGGCAAAAAGAGCTCCGTCAAAACCGTAAGCTCCTGGGACTCGCGCACCGACTTTGT
>JASIJW010000188.1:0-5194 GCA_030050035.1 Acidobacteriaceae bacterium
GTGAACGCAGCGCAGGCTGCGCGGCTGCTCTATCGCCGTGTCGCGGAGATGTTCCCCAACTCGCCGCTCGCGCCCGAGGCCGCGTGGCGCGCAGCCGACATTCAATGGCAGATAGAGAAGGCCGACAACGCGTCGTTGCCTTCTTCGCGCGAGCGCCAGGCGTACCTGCGCCCGCAGATGGATGAAGACGCGCTCAGGAAGGTCATCAAGAATTATCCGCGCACGCGATGGGCGGCGTTCGCGGCCTATGACCTCATCGACAACAAACTCTGCGGCGACTGGCAAGGGCTTGCGCAGTGCCCGGAGAAGGAAACAGACATTTTTCTCAAGTATGCCGATGAATACCCCGACGGTCCGCGAACGGCGCGCGCGCTATATGAAGCGGTATATCGCATGGCCGCGCTGACCAACATCTACCAGGCCGCGGGCAACGACAAAAAGAGCGGCGAGGCGCACGGTCGCGCCCGCGATATCGCCGAGCGCATGAAATCGCACTTTGCCGACTCCGATTACACCTGGAGGGCAGGGGCTCTGGTGTACAAATTGGATGAAGGCATTCCTGTTTACGGCAACGACCTCGAATAAGGGGCCAGTCCGCTCTGCGCTCCCTGGCGGGAACGTCTGTCTGTTCTACTTGCGCGTTTTTGAGAGGATTTTTGAACCCCTATTTGCTGTCCATCCTGTTGGGAATTGTGGAAGGCCTGACGGAGTTTCTTCCCGTCAGCTCGACGGCGCACCTGCGCATTGCTGAAGCGTTGATGCACCTTCCGCTGAACCCGGCCGCGTGCTCGGCAGCCGACATGGCTTGCTCGCAGGATGTTTCCTTCTGGGCCATGTACACCATCGTGATCCAAGTCGGCGCCATCCTCGCGCTGTGCCTGCTGTTTCTGGACCGGATCATTGGATTCATCCGCACTTTCCCGCACGGCGAGGAAGGGAACAACGCATGGTGGAACCATCCGATCACAATGACGCTGGTTGCTTTTGCATTTACTTCCGTGCCCGCGTTGCTCCTACACAAATGGAGCGAGAAAAACCTGGGTAGCCTGAACGCCATAGCGCTGGCGCTGCTTGTCGGCGGCGTGGCCATGTGGGTCGTCGACGCCTGGTCCGATCGGCGCGATTCATCCACCGTCCACGTGGAGCAGATGAATATCCTGCAGGCAATCTGGATCGGTCTCTGCCAGACGCTCTCGGCCATTTTCCCCGGCACGTCGCGTTCCATGTCCACAATTGCCGCTGGACAGCTTGCCGGCCTCGACCGGCCCACGGCGCTTGAATTCAGCTTCCTGCTTTCTATCCCAACGATGATCGCCGCCACCGGATGGGACCTGGTCAAGGAGATCCATCCTCGTGCCCATGCAGCCGGTGGAGCGGTTGCGCCACACGTTGTGATGAACGGACAGCGCTGGGGCGTGCTCATCATCGGCACGGTTGTTTCCTTTATTGTGGCCCTGGGTGTCGTTGAGTGGTTCCTCGCCTGGGTCCGCAAACACGGCTTTACTATCTTCGCCGTCTATCGGATTCTCGTGGGAATTGCGCTTCTTGTCTGGGGTGCAAAATACATCGGCGGTTAGCGGGCCGGAGTCAACGCTCCACGCCCGGCTTTGGCGGGCTCGGGCGTTCTCGCTCCGGGCAAGACACAAGCGGCAGCTTCACCGCTGGTTGATCCACCATAGTTGCCACAACACGCCGCTAAAGCCGCCCACGCCGGTGGCACTCAATACTCCGACGCGAGCTGTCTCTCACCGTGAACTTATACAAAGCGGCTTACGCGGTTTTAATAATACCTTGACGGCCTTAGAACGCCAGCACATAAATTCGCTTGTGGAATAATTTTCTCATTGCAGGAACACTCCCTGCTCGCGTGATTTCCCTCTAATCTCCTGCTCGCCTGAACTCCCTCCGGCCCTGGGGCACACGTGCCTGCGGTGACATTGCTTCTCGGAACTCTCGATTGCCTGCGTCGAAGCACGTCGCCATCCCTCATTCGTCCATGTATCTTCAATTACAGAGGCAAAATGAAAACCATTGTGCGATGCATGGGCGCAATCGCAGCGGTCCTTCTGCTTACAACAGGCTCATCTGCAGCAACTTCCCGCTCCTTCTTGGTTAATGATTACGGAGCCAAGGGAGACGGAACGACCATGGAGACGGCTTCGCTGCAGCGGACCATCGACGCGGCTGCAGTTGCTGGTGGAACCGTAACCTTCCACCCTGGAACCTACCTGACCGGCTCACTCTTTCTCAAGTCGGGTGTAACCCTGGATGTGCCGGATGGAGTCACGCTCGTCGGTTCAGAGAAATTGGACGATTACCCGATGCTCCCTACCCGCATCGCCGGAATCGAAATGACCTGGCCGGCGGCGCTCATCAACGTACGCAATCAGCACGATGTAACCATCACTGGCCATGGAGCGATCGACGGCGATGGTCCCATCTGGTGGAAATCCTACTGGGATCTACGCGCCGTCTACCAGCCCAAGGGACTGCGCTGGGCTGCTGATTACGATGCCCGCAGGCCGCGCCTCATTCTGATTCAAAACTCATCGAGCATCCGGCTTGGCGGCGGCATCCTGCTCAAGCGCTCCGGTTTTTGGACCGTGCAGGTCCTCTATTCCCACGAGGTTCACATTGATGGCGTCGCGATCCGCAACAACGAGGGTGGCAAAGGGCCGAGCACCGACGGCATTGATATTGATTCATCTCGCAACATCCTCGTCGAACACGCAGATATTGACGTGAACGACGACGCCCTCTGTCTCAAGGCCGGCCGCGATTCCGATGGCCTGCGCGTGAACCGCCCCACTGAGGATGTTGTGATCCGCGATTCCATTGTGCGCCGTGGCGCTGCAGCCATCACCATCGGTAGTGAAACCTCGGGCGGCTTCCGCAACATCGACGTTTACAACATCACTGCGCTTAGCGGCGTACCTTCCGGTATTCTCTTCAAGTCCGCACGCACGCGCGGTGGTCATGCCCGCGATATCCGCATTCACGACCTGACACTGGAAGGCGTGGCCATCCCAATTCACATCACGTTGAACTGGGATCCCAGCTATAGCTATGCCACTCTTCCCGCCGGCATGCGCAACGTTCCCCCGTACTGGGTTACGCTCACCACGAAAGTTCCCGAAGCGCAGGGGTTCCCGCACTTCAGCGACGTGCACATCTGGAATATCAAGGCCACAGGCGCACGTGCGGCATTCAGCGTGTCAGCTTATCCCAACGCCACACTCGACAGCTTCCGTCTCGACCATCTCCAAATCGAAGCTGCCGCTGCGGGAACGATTGCCGATACGAGGAACTGGCGAATCACTGACAGCACGATCAAGACCGCCGATGGAAGCAAGCCAGTCTTCACCAATTCTCCGGTGCATGTTCTCAAGGACATTCCTTACGGCGAGCCGAAATAAGCTCAGCGCAAAAACGCGTCGGTCAGCCCTCCATCTACAGCGATGAGCTGTCCTGTGGTGCAACGGGCGCGAGGGCTGGCCAGAAAGAGAATCGCCTCTGCGCAGTCTGCCGGATCGATTGGCTGATGCGTCAATGTGCGTTTCGCATAAAAAGTCGCCAGCAGGTTGCGCAGCTCGTCGTCCGAAAGAGATTCGTCAAAGGGAATGTTGTACTTGGTGAGCGAGGCTCGCACGCGATCGCGCGGGAACATCGTTGAACCCTTCACCACTGTCGCCGGGCTGATGCCGTTCACGCGCACACGTGGCGAGAGCGCGACTGCCATCTCCCTTACTAGGTGCGAAAGTGCGGCCTTGCTCACGTCATAGGCCTCCGAACCACGTTTGGCAACCACGGCGTTCGCCGAGCTGGTTAGTACAACCGAGCCGTCGAGCCCTTGCGCGGCGAATATTTTTTCAGCCTCATCGCACAGCAGGTAGTTGCCGGTTACATTGATATCCAGCGTCGTGGTCCACATCGCATCCGGGATCACCCCATCCGGCGTGGCAGGAAACATCGCAGCGGTGTTGATCACAATGTCGAAGCCGCCAAAAGCTGCCACAGCGGCCCGCAGTGCCGCGGTTATGGTTTCGCGCTTGCGAATATCCAGACCAGTGACTGCGACAAATTCCGCCGATGTGACAGATTTAAGCTCCTCGGCCACGCGGGCCGCAGATGCCTCATCGCGATCGGCCACCACTACGTGTGCGCCGCGCTCTGCGGCCAACCGGGCCGCCTCGCGCCCAATGCCGCTGCCACCACCTACAATCACCGCAATGCGGCGGCTCAACTCCTTCTCGGGTGGTTGGCGGCGAATCTTGGCCTCTTCCAGCGCCCAGTACTCAATTCGAAAAGCCTCGCTCAGCGGCAGCGCAACGTAATTGCTGAATACTTTGAAGCCAGCCGGATCTTGCCCTGCGCCGCACTGTGGCACGACATCATTGACTGCGCCCTCGCCCAGCAGCGAAGCCCCTTCCATAACGTGAATCGCGTTGGTATAGAACTCTCCGGTGATACGCGCTTCCGTCTTGTTCTTGCCAAAGCTGAACATGCCCAGCCCTTGAATCAGCACCACCGTGGGGTTTGAATCGCGCATCGCAGGAGACTCCGGCGTCGCGTGGGACTGATAGTAAGTGCGATACTGCTCGCGGTATTCATCCAAAGAGCGCTGAAGTTGCGTCTTCAACTCCGCAATACTCGCTTGCGACGGCCATGAAACAAACAAGGGCCGTATTTTGGTGCGAATAAAGTGATCCGGACAGCTTGTTCCCAGGAAGGCGAGTTCGCGGGCATACTCAGAATTCACGAACTGCAAGACGTCCGGCGCATCGCTGAAACTCGCAATCCAGCGGCTCTGTGCGCTCACGAGACCGCGCACTGTCGGCGCAATAGCAATCGCTAATTGCTGCCGGTCAGCCCGCGATGGCACAGCTTCACCTCCGAAGCGCATCGGGCCCTTGGCAATCGCGTGCCGCTCAATGAATTGGCCGAGCTGATCGATGATGGTGAGCGTGTTCAGATAGCACTCGCGCTGCGTCTGGCCCCAGGTGAACAATCCGTGGCCTCCCAACACGATGCCATCGCAACCCGGATTGTCCTCGACTGCCTTGCGCAGCATCATGCCCAGTTCAAAACCCGGCCGTTGCCAGGGAACCCATACCAGCGAATGGCCGAACTCGCGATTAAACTCCTCCATTTTGTCTTTGCCATTGGCTGAGGCTGCCAGCGCGATAGCCCAGTC
>JASIJW010000024.1:0-4714 GCA_030050035.1 Acidobacteriaceae bacterium
AGCTGGAGAGCCCGGCGATGAGCGCGGCGGCCAGCGCGACGGCAAAGAACGTTCTGCCGCGGCGGCCCAGGCCCAGCGAAATGAGTCCGAACGGAATGAAGCAAAGGGCCAGCGCCAGACCGGATGTGGGTAAGCCGGATGCCGGAGATTTTGAAGTGGGGCGGACCTGCGCGAGGCCGGAGCTGCCGGTGTAAATTTCTACCTCGACGTTGCCCTGCTCCCCGGAATTGAGAGTTTCAGTGCTTGGGTTGAACAGGCACAGGGCGTTCGATGGCAGCGTGCCGCACTGGAACGAGAATGTTCCCTGGGCGCCGGTGGGAGTGATTACCAGCTGGTAATCGCCCTGCTGGCCGCTGGTGACGGTCTGGGTTGTGAGGCCCGACGGCCCAACGGTAAAGCTGAATCCGGTGCCGGAGAGCACGACTGTGGCAGGCGTGGCGACGGCGGTGGAACTGATGGTGAGCGCGCCCGTAGCGGAGCCGGTGGAGGTGGGCGAAAAGACAACCGAGGCGGTGCAACTCGAGCCGGGATTCACCGCGCCGCTGCAGGTGTTCTGTGCGACGCTGAAAGGGCCGGTGGCGGCGAGCGAAAGCGATGCGATGGCGTAGCTGCTGGCATTGGTGATGGTGATGTACTGCGCTGCGCTCTGCTGGCCCACGCCGATGGCATTGTTAAACAGCAACAGCGCGGGGCTGGTCTCTATGCCGCTGGTAAGCAGGCCAGCGCCATTGAGGGGAACTGCGGCCGCGGCGATGCCCGGCGTTGAAGAAGAGATGGCGAGCGTGGCAGCGATGGCTCCGGTGGCGGCGGGCGTGAAGACGATGGCGACCGTGCAGGAGCTGCCCGAATTGAGCAGCGCTCCGCAGGTGGTGGTGGGAATGGAGTAGCTGGCCGCGGCCGGGCCGGTGATCTGGAAGCCGAGGTTGGCCATCGCCGCGCCGCCGGAGTTGGTGACGGTGATGGTCTGGGGCGCGCTAGCGACGCCGGGCTGCTGTTGCGAGAAGGTGAGGCTGGCCGGCGAAAGGGTGAATGCGCCCGGCTGGAGTCCAGTCCCGCTCAATGCGACGGTTCTAACGCCAAGCTGATCGGTGAGCGTGAGCGAGCCGGTGAGATTGCCGGACTGCGTGGGCGCAAACTGCACGCTGACGGTGCAGACTGAGTGCGCTGCCACGCCGCCCTGGCATCCGTTCGACTGCTGAAAGTTGGCGCTCGCAGCGATGGACGTGATGCTGAGCGGCAGGTCGCCGTTGTTGGTGATGGTGAGCGGCTGCGCTGCGGAGATCTGATTTGCGGGAGTGGACGGGAACGACATCGAGGTCTGGCCAAGGATGTCAGTTGCGGGCGCGGCGCCGGTTCCTGAGAGCCCTACGGTTTGCGTGCCTGCGCTGTCGGTAAATGTAAGCAGACCGGTTGCCGGGCCCGCCTGCGTGGGCGCGAAGGCGATTTCAATCTGGCAACTGCTGTTGGTTGCGAGGCTTGTGCCGCAGGAGTTGCTGGCGATCTCGAAGGGCGTGGTTACGGAGACCGACGAGATAGCCACAGTGGCTGTGCCGGAGTTGATGAACTGGGCAGGAAGCGAGGAGGACGTGGAATTATCAGCGACCTCGCCAAAGGAAAGGCTGGACGGGGTTAATGTAACGCTTCCGCTTGGCAGGCCTGTTCCATTGAGATCGACAGAGAGCTGGCCGCCGTAGATGTTGCCGGAGAGAATCATCTGCGCCGTGCGGGGACCTGTGGCCTGCGGAGTGAACGTGACCTGGAGGGTGCATGTGCCGCCAGCGGCAACCGATGCACTCAGGCAGCTTCCGGAGGCGGAGAAATCGGCATAGTCGTCGCCGCTAAAGCCCACCGAGGAAAACGTAAGAACCGAATTGCCGGTATTGGCGACGGTGATGGTTTGTGCAGCGCTGGCAGTGCCGAGAACCTGGGCGGCGAAAGTAATGCTGGACGGCGATGCCGACGCGGCAGACAGGCTGATTCCCGCCGACCAGAGCGGAGTTTGCCAGATGCCGCGGCCGTAGGTTCCGGCGACGAGAACCGGGCTGGTTGCAGTGGGCGCCGCGGCAGTGAGCGCGACGACGGGCGCCTGCGGCAGTCCTGCGCCAAAGGCCGACCAGCAACTCGAGAGCGTCTGCGCGCAGGTCGAAACTTCCGTCGTGTAATAGACGCCGGCGTCGGTGGCGACATAGACGACGTTGGCATTCTGCGGGTCGATAGCGAGCGCGTTCGCCGGAGCCTTGGGAAGATTAGCGGTAATGGTGTACCAGGTGACGCCGCCATTGGTGGAGCGGTAGACGGTCTTTACGCTCTCTCCCGTCTCTTGCGTGCCGGCGATGGTCACGTAGACGGTGTTGCCGCTGGTGTCATGAGGATCGATGACGACGCTCGATATATCGAAGCCGTAGTAGTTCAGTGGGTTGCTGTCGTTGGCGACCGTGCCGGTGGTGGTGAGATCGGTCCAGACGGGCATGCTGCCGCTGGAGGGATTGAATGTCGCGCTAAGCACGTGACCGGGAAGGCTGGCGCCGCCATTTGCGGAGCCGTAGGTGCCGGCGTAGATGACGTCGCCGCCGGATTGCGCCTGGGCGGCGAGAGAGCGGATCAGCGCGTCGCCCTGGCAGGAGCCGGTGGTTGAACTGGTGTCGAGGATCGGGCTGATGGCGTTGGATGAGGTCCAGCCGGAGCCGGATGCGGGGCCGCGCCACACCCTGCAGGTGCCGATGAGCAGTTGCGAGGCGTCGTTGGGATCGACCAGAAAGGGCGCAGGCGCGAACATGCCGTAGCCGTCATAGTCGAGGTCGGCGTTGCTTACGACGGGGCTGGTGCCGAAGTCCCCGGGCGTGCAGGGCGCGGACTGCGAGCAGCGATAGATGCCGACGCCAGCCTGATCGTTCACGTACCAGTTGAGGTAGTTGGTGGGGTCGACGGCCACCGGACCCCCGTAGCCGCCTAGAACCTGCGGCCAGTCGACGGTTACAGTGCTGGTCTTTATGCCCGCTGCGCCGTTGACGCCGAGGCCGGTCAGCATGTTGTAGGGGCTGGTGAGGACAGGGGAGACGCTCTCGACTTCGGCGAGCGAGCCAAGGCTGCCGTTGAGGTTGTCGAAGTGGGTGGAGTCCGACGCGCTGCATGCGGCGCCGGTTTCGCCGACTGCATCCATGGATCGCCACAGGCCGCTGTCATTGCCGAGCAGAATTTCCGACGGATTAGAAGCGTTCCAGGCCAGGACGTGCTGAAATTCGCCCACCTGCGCGCTCATGCAGGTAGTGGAGTTGGTGGTGTTGCGCCACTGGCAGCCCATGGCCAGGCTGCACTTCCAAAGATCGTTGGCGCCGGCGAAGATGAGCGTGTCTTGCTGAGAGGGAAGGGCGGCAAGCGCCAGGTTGTAACTGCCGTCGGCGATGGTCACAGGCCCCTGCGAGGTGCTGGTGTCGAGAGCCGTGGTGGGCCACTGCTGGCTAAAGGTGAGTTGGGCATTCAGGCAGGCGCCGCTGTTCAGATTGCACTGGTCCTGCCAGAGGCCCTGGTCCTGGTTGTTGATGTCGACGGTCCAGGCGAAGGTGTCACCGGTCTCGGGGTTCACAGCGAGCGCGCCGCGAAAGATGGGGCAGGCAATGGAGCCGGTTGAGCCGGGATTGGTGGGACACAGCGACGTCGTCAGGCCGGAGCCGGGCTGCGCGGCGAGCCGCGTCCAGGTCACGCCGTCCGGCGACGAGTAATAACCGTGGTAGCGGACGGCGGCGATGAACATCTGGCGAATGGGGTTCCAGACGACTGCAGTGGCTGCATTCCCGTCCGGCAGGGGGAAGTTATCGTTCGGACCCTGGACATCTTCGCCATTGCCATCGGTGATCCTTGCCAGAAACCAGGTAGCGCCGCTGTCGTTGGAGTAGTAAAGACCCTGCAGGCTTGCGCCCGGCTCGACGGCATTCACAAGATCGCCCTCGTACGCCTGCGAGACTGCGGCCACGACGATCTGCGGATTCGCCGTGCTCCAGGCGAAGCCGGCGAAGCCCTCGCCAGCGAAGGCGTAGTTCTCAAGGCCGAGGTTGTCGCTGGCATCCTGCGTATACGGGATAAGGCTCCAAGTGGCGCCGCCGTCGGTGGAGCGGAGGATTCCGTTGCCGTAGTAGGAGTCGAGCGCATCATTGGGGTCGCCGGTGCCGGCCAGCACTACGCCTGTTCCGCCGGGTTGAACGGTGAGCGCGCCGATGCTGATGGAAGGATCGATGATGCCGCCTTCGGCGGAGAGCGAATCGGTGAGAGGAACAAAGCTGACGGTGGAGGGCGTAGAGACGGCGGCATTCTGCGCGACCCATACGCCGCCGCCCGTGGTGCCTACGTAGACATGATTGCCGGTGTTGTCGGAGGGGTCGAGCGCGATGGCGGAAACGCGGCCGGTGACGAGACCAAAGTTCGAGGTTTGAACGGCGGTGGGACCCAGCGGGGTCCAGGTAGAGATAACGGCGGTCTGGATTTGCGGTGAAAGGCGGAATGTGGCGCCAGCGCGCGACGGGAACCGCTGCATGCGGCGGGCGGGCGACCAGCCGCGCGCTGCAAGGAATCGCGCGGCCTCAACGACTCGCGGCGGCTGATACGGCGATGGGGAATTTGCCTGCGAGAATGCGGTAGTGCACCAAAAAGCTTGCCACGAAAAAATTGCCAGCGCGACCGCCAGGCATGCGCCGTCGGGGCCGGACCATCTGCGAATCGA
>JASIJW010000189.1:0-6748 GCA_030050035.1 Acidobacteriaceae bacterium
CACGCGAGGGGCTTACATGTCCGTTACTTTTGTCACATAGAAATTCCATTCTATCTCGACATCCGACTCGAAAGCCCGTGGCTTGAATCCGACTACGACCACCTACAAGGATGGATACATCGATCTTGCCCCCATGTATTTCCAGGCAGAGGAACTTACGGAAGCCCGAACTGAGCTTGGAAAGGCGCTTACGCTCAAGCCAAATGATGCGCGAGCCTTATACCACTTGGCCCAAGTTGAACGCCGCGACAAAATGCCAGGCGCTGAGATTGCTGACTTGGAAAGTTGTCTCGCCACGCAATCCATTCAAATTCGAAAACGGCAAGCTACTGGCCGTACTGCGAAGCCCTTCCTGATTCTCTTTGCGGCAATTTGTATCGTCTAAGTCGCACTTTTCTACTATGTGCCCAAAATAGAAACGAATAATACCTCATGCGGCCTCATTTATTGAGGGGAATGACGTACTTATGAATATATAGTCACATCAAATCCAAACATTTTTACCGTCGACGCCAGTTCACTGGCGATCAGTTATTATTCGGTCAAAAATCTGAAACCGGACCTACGCAACGCTTGCACGCATTCCAAGCGGCAGAGCTGCTCGGTCTAGAAGGTGTACCCACGATTCGCATCGAGGGACTTTCCGACGATCAGATCCGCGCCTCATTCTGGCCGACAACCAGCTTGCGCTGAAAGCCGGTACGCCGGGATCACGCACTCCTTCCAGGCTGCCCAATGTTAAAAGGCCCCAGGCTTGCGCCTGGGGCCTGAGTGAAAAGAGTGCCCTCCGGCCATCTACGGCTGTATGGTCACTACAGTCATGCTCCACGGTGGCAGGGTAACCATCAGAGGCAAGGCTACCGGGCCGCTTATAGTGGTCATTACGGGTGGCGCCCACAGCGGATAGGTGAGCTGGGAGTTATAGCTGCAGCCGGGGTCTGTCGCGCAAGTTGGATCTGTCTGGTCGTAGATCTCCTTGTCGTAAGTCGTCACTGTTACACTGCCGCCGCTGGTCAGGCTAGTCAAAGATAGGCTTACTGTTTCGGCCGTGGTTTCGTTCCTATTGAAGAGCATCACCGCAGCCCCGCCGGCTGCGGTGGTGGCCGCGTAGGCGCGCACGTCGGTGGTGTCGCCGTTCACCGTGGTCTGCTGCGGGGTCTGACCGGCCACGATCACGTTTTGAGCCAAATTGAAGGCCTCGGCCGTGGGCGACATGGTGCCGATGTTGCCGCCGTAAGAGCAAGACGAGTTATTTGTGCCGCCGGTATCGCCAGCGCCGTCGGCAAAGACGTTGTACGCGCCGAAGTCCTGCCAGCCATAGAGTGAAGAGCTCATATTGCCGTTATCGCCGTTGCAGTTGCCGAAGCCGATCCACCAGGTGAGGCGGGTGACGCCATCATTCATGGCTTCGCCAAGAATCTGGCCCGCATAAAGCCCCTGCGTAATCGACCAGCTCTGCTTGCCCGGATTGCTCGAAACCGAGCCGATCTCGCCCACGTAGATGGGCGTGTTGGGCTCTGCTGCTGTCGACAACTCGGATTTGATGGTGTTGATGTTGGTGGTGAACTCCTGCGGCGCCGTATTCACCAGGAATGAGTCGCTCTCACTGCCCGGATTCTGCGGATAATAGTGGTACTCGACAAAGTCGTAATAACCCGCTGCGCCGGAGAGCACTGTGCTGTCCCAGCCGTCTGTGCAGCCGTTGGCGGTTGTGCAATTGGCGTCTACCACCACGCCTACCTTCGTGGCCGAGTTTTGTGCCTTGATCAGGTCGTAGTAGCCGCTCGATCCGATAACCGCATTGGCGTACGTTGTAGGATCGTGCTGCACGGAGTGCATGTCTTCTTCCCAGCTTCCGTAAGACTCGTTGCCGACGGTCACGTAGCTCACCGTGCCGCCGTTCGCGTAGGCGTACTGTACCCAGTTGGCTGCTTCGTTCGGGTCGCCTCCGCCGCTGCAGGCCGGGTTGGTGCCGTAGTCGGCCGTCAGCGCGACATCGTACCCGCCGTGGGGAAGGCTGGAATCTGCGAGTTCGAGGTCATTGATGAAGTTCAGATAGTTGGTGTCTGGATCTTGGTATGCACCCCCGCATGTCGAAGGCACGGGCGCCGTGCCGTTCGGTGGATTCGCATTGCCGCCGTTCCAGTGGTAATCGTCTGATGTCGATCCGCCCGGCCAGCGCAGAGCCGTGATGCCGGCGCTCTCGAAGGCAGGCACGATCGAGCTGGCGTTGCCCATGTCATACCAGACTGCCAGGTTCATGCCCAGGAGCAGGCTGCTGATCGCGGGCCCGCTGCATGAGGCCGACATGCACACCGAGACCGACGGATCGACTGTGAGCGTGAGGGTTTGCGTGGCAGGGGCCCCGACCGTTGGCGTCACCGTGAGCGTGTAGGTGGTGGTCAGTATCGGGTTCACCGTCACCGCCGTCCCGCTGGTTACGGGGATGCTGCCGGTGGTGCCGCCGCTTGCGCCAGGCGTGATCACGCCGGTTCCGTCGCTGAACACTGCAGTCAACTGCGTCCCACTGCCGCCCGCTACTATGGTCGTTGGATTCGCGGTAAAGCTGGTGATCGTCCCCCCAGCCTCCACCGCAACCGAGCCCGCTCCTGTAGCGACGGCGTAGAACACGGAACTCGTCGTATCTGGCGTATAGGTGGCAGTAAGCGTGACGGAGCCGACGGCGAAAGTGTTGGCGGAGATGGTGAATGATGCGCTGCCGTTGGAAAGCGTGGCAGCTGAAGATGTGTAACCACCGCCGGACAGCACTACGCTGCCGGTGGGCGTGGGATTGCCGCTGCCGCCGCTGACCGCGACGGTGACGCCAAGTGACTGCCCGACGCCGATGCCGGCGGCTGAGGGCGTGACGGTGATGCTGGGAGCAGTGAGCGGCTTGACGAGGATAGAGGTTGATGGGGAACTGCCGCTGTTGAAGGTGGAAGAACTGTTGGTGTCGGGTGTGTACGCCGCGCCGAGGTTGACGGCGCCGACCGCGAGCGTGTTGGCGGGAATGGTGATGACGGCGCTGCCGTTGGAGAGCGTGGTCGGGGACGATGTGTAACTACCGGCTGTCAGCACCGCACTGCCGGTGGGCGTGGTGGCCCCGCCGCCGACTGTGACGGTGACGTTGAGCGGCTGCGCGACCGTGATGGCGGAGGAACTGGGCGTGACAGTGACAGTCGGCGTGGCCTTTTGCGGCGTGGTGGAACCGCCGCTGCCTCCGCTTCCACCGCTGCTGCCGGTGGAACTGCTGGCTCCGCCACCGCCGCAGGCGGCAATCGAGAGACTCGCGATGAACACGACCGGGAGAAGCAGGGAACGGAAGATATTCTTCATGGTTTTCAGAGGTCCTCTTCAACAGGTGCGGAGAATCAGCTTACGCGGCTTCTTATGTGTCGGCTTACGTTCGAGGCCCCTCCGCACTGGAGAGGCCCCGATCTGACATAGATCCAAGTGAACACGTTTTATTGCACCAGGATCGTGAGGGTGGTGCTCTGTTGCACCGAACCCGAAGTTGCGGTGACGGTGACGTTGGTGGACGTGACCTGGGTGGTGGACGAAGTGGTCGAGCTGCCGCCGCATCCGCTGAGGAGCCCGAAGCCGATGACGCTGATGGCCACGAGCAGGAGCATGTAGAGCCGGTTGCGTCTGCGGAATCCGAGCAGGCAGAGCGCGACAGCAAAGGTGGCCACTGGGTAGAACGGCCGCGGTTGGCGGTGAAGCGCGGCCGTTGACGACGAGGTAACGGTGAGGGTGGTCGTCGCCGATCCGCCGGCTGCGACGGTGATTGGATTGGGATTGAAGGTGCAGGTGTCGCCGGACGGCAGACCGGAACAGGCGAACGACACTTGCCCGGTGAAGTTGTTGGTGGAACTGATGGTCAACTGCGTAATGCCGTTGGTTCCAGGCTGCAGGTTGATTGTGGACGAGGAGAAGTCCAGGGCCATTGCGGGAACCTGGCCTTTGGGATTCACGGTGAAGCTCTGCGTGATACTCGGCGCAGCGGCGTAGTACTGGTTGTCGCCGGGCTGCGAGGCGGTGATCGAGCAGGTGCCGGTGGCAACGAACGTCGCCGACCAGGTGGTACCCGACTGCGCGACCGTGCAGACGCTCGAGGGAGTCGCCGTGTAGCTGACCGGGAAGCCGGAACTGGCGGTTGCCGCAAGAGTAAGCGGCGTGCCCGTGACCTGTGTGCCGGGGTTGTTGAAGGTGATGGTTTGCGTGGGAAGCGCCGCGAGCACGTTGATGGTCTCCTGCACCTGTGCGGCTGCGGAGTAGTTGGCGTTGCCGGGCTGCGTAGCGTCAATCACGATTGTGCCGGAGGCAGCGGTCTGCGCGGGAAGCGTGAGCGTGGCCGTTGATGTGGCGCCGCTGACCGTACTGGTTGAGAAGCTGCCTTGCATGGTGCTGCTTGCATCGACGGCGAAGACGATGGGCTGATCGCTGGCGCCGCCGGCTGCCTGAACGACGAGTGTTGCGCCGCCGCCGGCGATGGAGTGGAACGGTTGCGTGATGGGCACGAAGGTGATGGACTGTGAGGCCTGGTTGACGACCAGAGACTGCTGCACCGGGGTTGCGGCCAGGTAATTGACATTGCCAGCTTGATTGGCGTCGATCGTGATTGTTCCTGCTTGAGTAACGGTGAGCGTGTTGCCGCTGATGGTGCCGTTGCCGGTACTGGATGGGGCGACGGAGAAGACGATCGCGTCGCCTGAGGCGCCGCCCGTAGCGCTCAGGGTCACGGTTAGGCCGGGCGCGTAGGTGACGGGTGAAGACGGCGGCGCGAAGCTGATGGCCTGCGACGCCTTGTTGATGGTGAGGGTGAGCTGAACCTGCGGAGCCGGTTCATAGTAGACGCCGTTGGCCAGGCCGCCGGGCTGATTGGCGTCGATCGTGATTGTTCCAGCCTGAGTGACGGTGAGCGTGTTGCCGCTGATGGTGCCGGCGCCGGTGCTGGAGGAATCTATGCTGAAGGTGATGGCGTTGTTGGAGCCGCCGCCCGTGGCGTTGAGGGGTATCTGCAACGCGGACGAGTATGTGTAAGTGGTCGTGGTGGGCGCAGTGAAGGTGATGGTCTGCGGCGTCTCCTGGCCGACGCCCGTGACATTGGCCGAGCCTGTGCCGCCGTTAGTGGTGTCACTCATAGACAGAGTCGCCGACTGCGAACCGCCTACGGTTGGGCTGAAGGTGATGCTCGCGGGATAGCTGGAGACTGCGGCGATCGGGGTTCCAAAGGTACCGCTTCCGGCTGCAATCGAAGAGCACGTAGCGCCGCCAGTTGCGGCGAAGACAGGGTTGGTGGACGAGATGGCCAGTGTCGCCGCATTTCCGCAACCGAAGGCGTTGTCTACCACGACGGCCGAGATGGTCGAGGTTGTATTCAGAGGCGTCAAGGGAGCGACTGCGTTGCCCAGATTCAGCTCGTAAAGGTCGTCGGAGCTGCTGTCTTCTCCGACGGCGTACAAGGTGCCCGGCGCGCCAACCGCCAAACCTTTTGCTCCCGTCATATTCGTCGCGTCAGAACTGGTGCCATTTGGCCCCGCGACCGCATAAAACGTGGGCAGGCTGGAGGACGTGAAGGGTGTACCGTTGTTCGCAAATGCCCAGATACCATTCTGGATCGTAGAGAAATATACGATTCCATCGGTCCGGTCAGCGGCGACACCGCTCATGGCGTTGTCGTAGCATCCTTGGTTTGAGTTGAAACTCTGCAGAACCACCGGCGTTGTGGCGTAGGTTCCCGCCCCGGTGCTGGCCAGTTCGTAGAGATTGGAAGCATTGGAGACGCTGTAGTTCAAAGCAAGGGCGATTGTGGTTACCGCTGTTGCGGGAGGGCCACCACACGCCACGCTGGTTGATTCATCGGCTGAAATGTTCGTGAAATTGGAATCGGTAAAGAACAGGTTGTTGTTCGCGTCGAATGTGATCGACGAAATGGTATATGGGTCGGAAGTGTAGATCGGAGTTACAGTAATGTTGCCATTGCTGATGCTGGTCAGGCTAGCCGCCGGAATCATGTAGATGCCATTGAGACCTGTCGTCGTGTTTGGCTCCGCGACGATGAAGAGATTTCCATTGGTATCAAAGGCTGTCGCCGTGACTCCGGGCTCAGAATTCACGAATCCGCTGAGGTTAAAGTCGCAGGGAGTCGCATCCGGGCTGGACCCTCCAGTACCAACGCAACTCGGTACCGGGCTTGGCTCGGTTGTGACGTAGGCGCCGCTCTTAAATGGAACCTTCCAAATTTGCGGGTAATAGAGATAGGCAGCGTAAATATTATTCGCGGCATCTACTGCAGCCCCGCCGGCGCCGCCATTCTTAACCGTTGTTTGCGTATATCCGCTGCTCGATGGCGCCCAGATCTGGATATTGTTGCCGTAGGTATCGCCGTCGATTACATCGCCGAGAGAGTTGACGGCGATTGAGCCGCCAGCCGGATTATTGCCGCTGGTAAAGCCGCCGCAATAACCGGTGCAGAAGTCGCTAATGAAAGTCGCCTGATTCAAGGACAAGGCGGGCACGCCGCCTGGAGTTGTTGCTGTTTGAATGGTGATGGTTGCGGTGACCGGCGCCGCAGCGGCGTAGGAGCTGTTGCCCGCTTGGTTGGCCACGATGTTTATGGTGCCGGCGGAGAGCGCCGTCAAAGTCGATCCGCTGAGGCTGGCACAGCTTGCACACGGAGATGATGGGCTGATGGTGAAGGTAATGGGACTTGTGGAAGTAACGCTGGGGGTGTCAGAGGCGTAGG
>JASIJW010000190.1:0-5813 GCA_030050035.1 Acidobacteriaceae bacterium
GAAAATTCCGTACATATGTGAGGACGAAATTGGCGACGTTTTGTTTCACGAGATCGGTCACCACATTCACCATTCAATTCGGCCTGAGTTTCGCGAGAGAGAAGATGTGGCGGAGGTGTGGAAGGTACGGCTACGAAGGAATTACATGCAGAAATGGTTTCTTTGGTTCACTCGGTTCCTTCGATCATTACGTCCAATCCACGAGCCGATCCAAAAGAAGCTGATGTCGAGCCTTCTTAAGAAGCGCTTGATTTCGCGTGCCGAATATGAGGAGTCTCTCGGAAAGCCCGAGGTCCGTTAATTCTCGTGAGAGCGGCAGTTAACTTATTACGTGCACTGCGAAAGGAACGAAGAAGTGCAACCGCAGATCCTTCGGCTGCGCCTCAGGATGACAGCCCTGCAGAAGGATTGAGTAGCTAACCGCTGCTCGGATTCTGCAAGTCAATGCTGCTTCGCATAGATCAAAAACTCCTGGTTGCCTTCGGCACCGGTGATGGGCGAGGGCGTTGTTCCGATCACGTTCCAATCGAGTGACGACAGGCTTGCGGCAACCTTGTCGATGGCGAACTGGTGCGCGGCTGGATCGCGGACGATGCCGCCCTTGCCGACGTGCTCGCGGCCGGCTTCGAACTGCGGCTTGACGAGGATGACTGCTTCCTCAACCGAAGGCGCGGCGGCCACGACCGGCGGCAGCAGAAGCGTGGCGGAGATGAAGGAGACGTCCATGACGAGAAGCGTGAGCGAAGGATCAGCAATGAGCGATTTGGGCTCGAGCAGGCGGGCGTTGGTGCGCTCGAGCAGGCGGACGCGGGGATCGTTGCGCAGCTTCATGGCAATCTGGCCGAAGCCCGTGTCAATCGCGGTGACGTGCGCGGCGCCGTGCTGCAGCAGACAATCCGTGAAGCCTCCGGTGGAAGCGCCGATATCGAGGCAGGCGCGGCCGTGGACGGCGATCTGCCAGTGCGCGAGCGCGTGAGCAAGCTTGAGGCCGCCGCGGCTGACGTAGGGCTGGTCATCGCCGAGCAGGCGGACGGGCGCGTCTGCAGGCACGGTGGCGCCGGGCTTGTCGACTTTCTGCTCGTTGACGAGGATGCGGCCGGCGAGGATGAGAGCGCGGGCGCGCTCGCGGCTGGGCGCCAGGCCGCGCTCGGTGACGAGAAGGTCGAGTCTGGTCTTTTCGAGTTTCAACTTTGCGGCGCCGGGTTTGCCTCCTTCAGTCAATCCGATTTCAAACTCTGTGCCAAGCGAAAAGGGCCATTTCGCGGTGGAAATGACCCTTTCAGCAATTGGCCCAAATGCCTGCCGCCTACGGGACTGAAAACTGCCCGCAGTTCTGCAATGAGTAGCCTGAAGGATATGCGGCTTGCAGGGTTGCGACCGGTAAATTGCATGGCTGTCCCCATCCTGGAACGCGGCTCGAGTAATTGATGTTGCTGATGCTCGCGGAGCCGTTGTACGTGGACACGCTCTGTGCTCCGCCGTTTTGCGTGGTGGTGCGCACGTCCAGCACATTTCCCTGCACCACCACCGTGGTGTCGACGAGATCGGTCGTGGTCTGGATGATGGTGATGGCGTTCGAGTCGGGCGAGGCGACGTAGACCTTGCCGTAGAGCGAATTCTCCGTGGAGACGACAGTACGCGGATGGCCAACGACGGGCAGCGTCTTCTCGACGGTGTGGCTGGAGAGATTCACGATCGTTACGGTCCCATCCGCCTGGTTGGCGGTATAAGCGCGGCTGCCGTCAAAGAGCACGGTGACGCTGGCGGGATTGGTCCCGACGGGGATGGTGTAGGTGGTGCCGAAGGTGGGGCTGTCGTTACCGTACTGGTCGAGGCTGACGTCGATGACACTGATGGTGTTGCCGTCGTAATCGGCGACGACGAGCTGGCTGGTGGCCAGATTGTATTCGGCGTACACCGGCCCGGCTATGGTACCCATGCCGGAGGTTCCATTGGGCGGGGTGACGCCGGTGGCGGTAACCGCGGTGGTGGAAAGCGGCAGCACGGGGTGCGTGAAGTACGTCTGGTTGTTCTGGTTCACGCAGCCGGTCGGCGGCGGGCATCCATCGTTCAGCGAGTTTTGCTGGCTGTCGATGACGGTGATGGTGTCGTCACCGCGGTTGAGCACAAACAGGCGCCGCTGATCGGGCGACTGCACAGCGAAGACCGGGCAGCGGCCGACGGGAATGGAAACGTCGGTGGTGAAACTGGAGATTTCGACGGGAGTCGCGGTGCCGAGCGGGCCGGTAGTAGGCGAGGTGTTGCACTCGACGCCCGAGGGGCTTGTGCCGAGATTCTGGCTGATGATGTACTGGCGCTGACCGCTGGCCGTGGGTGCGCCGGCGATGAAGACCGGAGTGCTGGCCGGCGCGGATACGGTACCGATGGGAATGGAGAGCTTGAAGGTCTGCGGGCTGCCGCTAAAGACATCGGCAGTGTTTCCGTCCAGGTCGCTGATCCACAGGTTCGATGCCGTTGCGCTGAGATTTACCGGCATGGCGGTAGAGGGCAGCGTGGTGACGGTTTCGTTCTTCTGCTGCAGCGTCGTGCTGATCGGGAAGTTGGTGATGGTGTGGTCGCTGTTGAAGGTGTAGCCGGTGCCGCCGATCTCATCGATGGTGAAGGCAAGCGGGCCTACGCCGACCTGGGCGCTGGCCAGGATCGAATCGCCGGAGTAGTCGATGATGGTGGCGACACCCGGCGAGGTAGGCGACGGAGACGAGACCGCCACTGCGTAGGACGTGACCTGGGCCGCTGGGCCGGTGGAAGCCACCGGAGTGACCACGGGGCGGTAGTTGTTGCCGCATCCGGCGACAAGGACGGCAACCGCAAGAGCTCCGCCCGCCTGGGCCAGCAATAGACGAGCCTGGCCAGAGATCATTGAAAAAAGCCTCATTCAGAATCTTTCCTGCTTACTTTGAGATTGTAAATCAGCGGGCTGGCACGGAACTTGTATGGCCATGGCGCGGAAACAGGCCCCCGCTGTGCATTCCCCCAGGGCCGAAGCCCCATTCGTTCATTATTGCGGCTTTTTGCGTACGGGCCAAAGCCCGTGCTCTTCGTGGGCTGGATGCACGTGCCCTTCGACGCTCGATGCTGCCTGCCACTGGCAGTGTGCGATTTGGCCGGCAGGATAGGATGGGGCTGAATCCTCATGACACAGACCTTTGCGAGCGCGACGCGGACGAGACTGGATTGGCAATCGAAGCTGGTGCTGCTGGCAGTGGTTCCGGCGGCGGCCACGGACGTTGCATTCCGCGGCCAGTGGTGGGTGGCGCGGCAATGGCAGACCGCGGTGTGGGCGCTGGGAATAAGCGCGTTGCTGGGGCTGATCACGTGGAAGCTGCGCGCGGCTACGGCTGCGGCATCGGCTGCAGGCGCGATCATTACGGCAAGCCTGATCTTCTCCACACTCAGCTTCCCGTACGAGCCGTGGCACACGGGACTGGTTCCGGTGCTTGCGGTTTCGCTGGTGGCATTTGCGGCCACGCGCGTGGGCCGGACAAAAAAAGAGCGGCTGGGAACCGCCGAGGCGCGCCAGGGACGCGCAGCGGCGCAGATTGCGGCCAACCTGGGCATTGCGGCGCTGGCGGCGAGCGAATTCACGCAGGCGTGGGCTGCTGACAGGGGGTGGTTTGCGCATGCGACTCTTGCCGAGCCGCTTTTTACCGCTGCCCTGGCGGCGCTGGCGGAAGCAGCTGCCGATACGGTTTCCTCCGAGCTGGGGCAGGTGTTTGGCGGACGGCCACGGCTGATTCTGGGCTTTCGCGCGGTTGAGCCTGGCGAGGATGGCGCGGTGAGTTGGGCAGGAACGCTGGCGGGCGTGGCGGCAGCGGCGGCCATAGCGGGCGTGGGCACGTGGGCGCTGCGCGGCGGGAGCGCAATGTTTGCCATAAGCTGGGCGGGTGGCGTGGCCGGGCTGTTCCTCGACAGCCTGCTGGGAGCAACGCTCGAGCGGCGCGGCTGGCTGAATAACGATGCGGTGAATTTCCTTTCGACGGCCGGCGCAGCGGCTGCGGCGCTGGGCTTTTTGGCCGTGGCGCGATGAAGCGATGAAGCCGTAACGAGATCGTGCGATTAGTTAGTTGAAGCCGGCGTGTCGGCGTAATAGCCGGTGCGATGGCGAATTTCAAAGGCATCGGGCGCAGCGCGGGGAATGGTCACAGTGATGCGGTGGAAGTCGCGGCCCGGCTCCTGGTGGTGCGGATAATAGCCGATGAGATATTCGGTGCGCAGGTCTTCGGAGAGCTTCTGGAAAGCCTTGTCCAGGCCGCCGGCGTCGACGTAGTAATGCTTGCCGCCTGTCTGCTCGGCCAGCGTGATGAGCGCGTGCTCGCCGCCGGTGTCGCGCCCGGCGCTGGCCTCAATGGGAACGTCGATGAGCGAGTAAATCATCACCTCGTTGCGCAGCGCTGCCTCGAGGGCCTGCGCGTAGGTGGAGGTTTTGGCGGTATCGTCACCGTCAGAGACGAGGACCAGAACCTTGCGCCCCTGCTTTCCGCCCAGGTCGTGCGAGCCCTCGCAAACGGCATCGTAGAGAGCTGTTGCCCAATCGGCGCGGAGTCTGCTGAGACCGTGATCGACAATCGAAATCTTGTTGGTAAAAGGCGTGAGAACTTCGACATCGGTGGCAAACTGCATGACGCCCATCTGATCCTGCGTGCGGAGAATCGCGTGGGCAAAGCGGTGCGCGGCAGCCGCCTCATCGCTGAGATCTTTCTTCACGCTGCCGCTGGTGTCGATGGCCAGCATGATGTTGAGAGGCAGCTCGGACTGGCGCTCAAACAGCGCGATGGTCTGCGGCCGGCCGTCTTCGAACACGGCGAAGTCATCGCGGGTGAGGCCGCCCACGATGGCGCCGTTGTGGTCGGTGACGTTGACGAAGACGTTCACCAGCTTCACGTTCATGTGCAGCGTGGTGTCGGAGTTCTGCTGGGCGGCAAGGCTTGTTGGCGCGAGGAGAATCAGGAGAACGAGTGATGCGATTCCCCACCCTGGCCGCAAAAACAAAGATGCTGCGAGGCTGGAGCGCGCGGAACCAAGTTGGGGCAAATCCGCTCCGTGCCCCGTCCTTGCGGCTCTTCTCGGCTGCAAGGGCGGGAAGCCACCAGCTCTCGCGTCCCACCCTTCGCGCAAAGAACGCGCGAAGGATGGGGCACGGTGAGTTTTGCGGACGTTGAGCATGTAGCGGAGGTCAGGCATTCTTTGCCGCCTCCGCGGGATCAATGGCGAGAGATGCGGGGAACGGTTCGCCGGGAGCCCAGACGGCGCCGTCGGCGAAGAACTCCTTTTTCCATATGGGCACCGTCTGCTTCAGCGTATCGATGAGCCAGCGATTGGCCTCGAAGGCCGCGGCGCGGTGCGCGGCGGAGACGACAATAAGCACGCTGGTTTCGCCGATCTCGATCCGGCCGAGACGATGGACGATGGCGACGTGGCGGATGGCGAAGCGCTCACGCGCCTGCGCTGCCAGCTCGCGCATCTGGTTGAGCGCCATTTCTTCGTAGGCTTCGTACTCGAGGTAAAGCGTGCGCCGGCCGCGGGAGTTGTTGCGTACGATGCCGTCGAAGACTACGACGGCGCCGTCTTCGGCGGCTTTGGCGAGCGCGATGAGTTTCGTCGAGTCAATCCGCTCGCGCGTAAGAACCGTGGGTTCTCCTGTTTTTTGGACGAGCGCATCGGCTGCGGCCCCACCGGAGACGGGCGGCAGCAGAGCGACCTCGTCGCCTTCTCGCAGTTCGTGCGAGGCAGTGGCATAGCCGGCGTTGACACCGACGGCGATGCCGCGCAGGCGGTTGGCGCGATCGGCGCTG
>JASIJW010000191.1:0-9515 GCA_030050035.1 Acidobacteriaceae bacterium
ATCATCACCTCGTTGCCCCAATTGTTGAACCAGTTGTCGAAGCCAATATCGGCGCCGGTACCGGAGTTCGTGGGGGCGGTCAGCGAAAACGAGGAGTAAAGCGCGGAGAAGCTATCCAGCGTCTCTGAGTTGTAGAGCTGTTCGGAGTTGGGGAAAGTCAGCACAGTTTCGCCGCCTGCGGGCGCGTTGAACGTCACATACCAGTTCCCTGGGTTCGTTACGTATTGCTCCTGGTTGTCTCCGGACTGGGGATTCCAGTAGTCCATCCCGACGTAGGTGTTGCTGCCGTTGCTTTCGCTGTTCAGCGAGTAGGTGTACGGTCCGCAGCTGTCCGTATCCTGTGAGGGAGAGGCAAGCTGGCATACCGTACCCGACGCAGCCACTGTGAACGTGACAGTGTAGGTCAGAGGCGTGTTGCTCGCTCCCGAACTGGCGACACTCACCGTGGCGGTGTAGGTCCCGGCAGCGAGGCTTCCGGTCGTCACCTGGTTGGACAATGTATAGGGACCGGGGCTGCTGCCCGACTCTGTCACAGCGAGCCAGCCGCTCCCGCTGCCGTAAGTGATCGAAGTTGTGGGGGAAGCCAGCGTGCCGCCGCCACTGTTGCTCACGGTCACGGTCTGAGCAGATGGACTCGAGCCTCCTGCTGTCGCGTTAAAGCTGAGGCTGGAAGGAGAGAGGGAGATGACCGGTGAACTCGACGTCCCAATGGTCAGCGTGACAGGAACGGTCACCGGGGAGTTGCTCGCTCCCGAACTGGCGATCTGAACCGTGGCGGTGTAGGTCCCTGCAGCCATTCCATAGGTGTTTTGGAATTCGTAGGTCTCCGTATAGGGGGCCGAACTGCCTGTAATCGGCGCATTGAGCCAGCCGGTTCCCTGGTTATAGGTGATCGTGGGATATTCTCCCGGGTACGCCAGCGTGCCGCCGCCGGAGTTGCTGATGGTAACGGTCTGGTTTGCTGGGTCGTTGCCATTCACGGCCATGCTCGCGGAGACACTGCTTTGTGAAAGCGAGATGGTTGGCGTACTCGAGGACGCCACCGTGAACGTGACAGGATAGTTCACAGGCGTGTTGCTCGCTCCCGAACTGGCGACACTCACTGTGGCGGTGTAGGTCCCGGCAGCGAGGCTTCCGGTGGTCGGCTGGTTGGAACACGAATAGGGGGCCGAGCTACCGGAACAGCTTACGCTGAGCCAGCCGCTCCCGCTGCCGTAAGTGATCGAGGTTGTCGGAGACGCCAGCGTGCTGCCGCCACCGTTGCTCACGGTCACGGTCTGAGCAGCCGGATTCGAGCCGCCTGCTGTTGCGCTAAAGCTGAGGCTGGAAGGAGAGAGCGAGATGGACGGCGAGGTCGGCGTCCCAACGGTCAGCGTGACAGGAATGCTCACTGGGGAGTTACTCGCTCCCGAACTGGCGATCTGAATCGTGGCGGTGTAGGTCCCGTCAGAAAAGCCAGTGCAGGTATTTTGGAATTCGACGGTCGCAGTATAGCTGTTGCCGCTGCCGGTAATCGGCACATCCAGCCAGCCAGTTCCCTGGTTGTAGGTGACCGTCGCATATGATCCCGGAGATGACAGCGTGCCGGTCCCGGAGTTGCCGATGGTGATTGTCTGGTTGGCTGGATTGCCGCTGCACGGCCCTCCAGGCATGCTGGCGTCGATACTGGTTGGTGAAACTGAGATGGTTGGCGTCGCAAAAGCGGGTGTAGTCAACACCAGACCCAACAACAGTAGCAGGAGTAAGAGAATACGTGAATTCCTCATAAAGAGGCCTCCTTTGGGCATTTCGAAGCTTCAAAGTGAAAGCTCCAAACGTCGGGTACTGAAATATCACTGCTAAAATGCGGTTGTCAATCTTTTTCTTAATGCTTATAACCTTTGGTTTTTGAGTGGGCTACAGAACTAAAAACCTGAAGATTTCCTCTGTCATACGAGATATTTCACTAATTTATCGGCATCTTTTACCACGCGCGGCTCCCGCAAAAACCGATGTGCTCCATAAATCCGTTTCATTTCGGGATACGATTTGGACGAAAGAAAGGAAAAACCGATGACTCTCGGCTTACACAAAAGCGCAGATGATCACAGCGCTAAAGCCGATAGAGGAGGAGTGGAGGCAGCAACTTTTGCGCTTCTGCTCAGGACAGATTGAGCAGACCCATACTTAAATTGTCTTGAAAGATTACGAACTATTTAAGCGGGCCTGCAAGAACTGTTGCGCGCATCGGCGTAATTTGCTAAGGGAGCTTTACTTATGATAAGTGCCGCATAACATGCGCATCTATTGCCGCGTGTCGAACAACTTCGACGGATATGCACATTAGTCTCTGAGTTCGTGCACAAATGGGTCTGTCTTTATATGCATCGGCCTTCAGCACTCCCACTGAAGAAGAGAGGTCCGGTGTCTCATCGCCAACGACACAACTTTAACGCTTCGCCGCAAGCGCGATCGATCCGCTCCGGACGCCTGAGCCATCTGCAACTGCTCGAGGTCGAGAGCATCCGCATCCGCGAGGTCGGAAAGGCTCACCGTATGCCTTCCCCCATCCATCGTTAGCTCACTTCTTCTCGGTCTCAGCAGCATTGAGGAGCAGCACCCAGTCACTGTCGCCGGCGGCATTTTTACCAGGAGGGGTGAACTGGCGAGTTTCGGCATTCTGGAAGGGGGAGCCGGAGATGACCTGATAGCTCCCGCTGGTTGGATCGAACCATTCGGCAGTTGCAGGGCCGCGCAGCCGCGACATCTCTAGCGTAACCGTCCGTGCGGTAGGCATGTATACCACGACATAGGAGCCATCCGGCACTCTGGCTGCAGTAGCATAATCGCTCAGGCTAACCCGTGGATCCATCGTGGTCGAAAATGATTTTGCATCGAGATGTACTTGATCGTTTCCGAATGTGCCATATCCATCCGTCAGGGTCTGATGATCCTGATCAGGTACGAAGTCCTGCCACGGCAAGGAAGTAAAGAACTTCTTCCAAATGCCGAGCTGCGTTACGCCAAGAGTATCGATGTACGAATCCCATCCGGGCGTAAGGGTCCAAGTGTAACGGTTACCATAAAATTGCCCCACGCCACCGCTCAACATTGTCCAGTACTCTTGGCGCCGTAAAACCTCCGGCGTGCCATAATCGGTCGGTTCCCCAACTTCTTCCAGATCGTAGTGACCCTCTACGAGGAACGCGGGCATGATCGGCTTCTGGTCATAGCTGTGCAGCATCTGGACGTATGTAGCTGAATAGGTATAGGTAGAGTTCAAAGAAATCACGGCCGCCCAACTTCGGTCGTCGAGCGAAGAACTCGTCTGATAATTCAATTCCACCGTCTGAATCTGCTCGGGAGCGACGGCCTTGATTCCCATTGCCACTGCCCGCGCCAACGCGTCGTCGCTAGGAACGCGCCAGCGGTTGAAGTCGTTGCCGCTAATCCAGCCAACATTCGAGTATTTTTTGTAGCGACGCCCCAGATACTGGCCGTAAGCATAGGCGGACTTGAGACCATTGTTGCGCAGCGTTTGGAGCCAGCCGGCCGTTTCCGCCGGGTCGATAAAAACGAAGACATGGTGCGCAGCTGCGATCTCAATCACATGATCCAGGCGCGTAAAGTAAGCTTCATTAGGTTTGGATAGATCGTAATAAGTATAGTCTGTTCCACCTGTAACATACCCTGTGAAGGGGAGAATACCATCGACAGTGCTTCCGGTCTTGTTATCGGGGTAGTCTCTTCCCGCACATGACACATCGACCCAACCTGCGGTATTGAATCCGTGCGCCTCCCGGTCTGCAAAATACCTTTCTGCACCCTGTTCTGTCAGTCTTCCCATAAGGCCCTGGGGAGTATCGCCAACGATTAGAAACGGATGGTTATTCCGATCGACAAGGTAACGGTGGTCGGCGCTCACTTTGAGCGGGTAGATGGGGCGATAGCTTGCTGACACGTGAGCATCAATTCCGGATTGTTGCGCCTGCGCAATAACAGGAACAAAACATGAAAGTGCTCCGAGAAGAAGGTTTAGAACCGTCAGCAATCGATAATTTCGGAGAATTTTGATCTTCACGTTTTCCTCTGTCCTGCTTAATAATCTGTGACGCTTTGTCGCAATCCTGACCCGCGCAGATGTTGAGGATCCCTAGCAAAGCAGCTGGTGACGCTCCTAACGTCGCGCGCCCTCTTCCGAGTTACCTATTGCTTCGTATTTTCATCGTCGCTGGTACGTTGCGGAGAGAGTACTCTCATATTGTGAAAGATACTGTCCATTTTGTCTTTCATCTGCTTGTATTTCAGATAAAGGTTGACCTGTTCTTTCGCCTCGTCGACCCTGCCTGACTCGCGGTAAAGCGTGGCGAGGCGATAGTGTGCGACGTCGTTTGTGGGATCGATCTGAATGGCGCGCTCCAACATCTGCTGCGCCTTCTTGGGCTGGTTCATGGTCATCAAGATTTTAGCCAGTTCTGTGCATGCATCGCCATCGTTAGGATTAAGTTGCAGCGCGCGAGAAAAGTCCGCGTAGGCAGCATGTGGATCCTGTTTGGCTTCCAGCATTCCCAAGAATAGTTCCGCCCGCTCGTCTTCCGGATTTGCGGCGAGGGCCGCCTTAAACTCGACCTCGGCCTGCGGAAGAAGATTACGGTCGTCAGAATGGAAAAGCATATCGCCCAGCTCGGTATGCAGACCGGGAAGTTTCGGATTCAGTTTGATAGCCGCGCGGTAGTTCGCAATAGCGGCCGAATTGTTTCCTTGCCTGGCCAGTTCCCGCGCCATCACCTGATGCATTTCCGCGCTATCCGGCGCCGTGAGGGCCAGCGTCAGCATTGACTTACCGGCAAGGTCGGAGTAAAGGCGATAGGACATATACAGGAGAGAACTGTCCGTCGGATTTGCCGCAAGCAAAGTCGAAACGATAGTAGCTGCCTTTTCGAGTTCCTCTTTTGCGGTGTAGTCATCGATGAGCGCCTCTCCCACTTCTTTCTGGATCTTTTCGTCCTTCAAATGGGGAAATGCTGCTTCAAGATCGGATTGGCTTGCGCTCGAATCTCCGAGCCGGATTTCGCTCAGGCCCAGCAGTGCTCGTAACTTCCATAAGTCAGGCGACAAGTTGACGGCGGCCCGGAGCTGTGTCACGGCATCTTTATAATCACCGCGAAAAAAGAAGAGAACGCCAAGATTGCCCCGGGCTTCTACATTGTCTGGGTCAAGCATGACGACTTTTTGCAACTCAACAAACGCCAGGTCAGGGCGCTGCTCCTGCAGATATTGCTGTGCCAAGCGCGTATGAAGGGTGATCTGGCTTTGCTTGTCGGCGGACGCCTGGCCGGCAGACAAAACGCATAGGGAGGGGAGCAAGAACAGTGTGTATAGGAGAGTTTTAGGCGGCATGGCACTCGTATGTTATACCCAGGGAGAGACCGCCGGCAATTATGCAGAAAGGACGACGAATTTTCGCCGTCCTTTCCGGTTGAAGTTGTTTGTTTGCAATTAGAACGACAAGCGCCCGTAGAACTGCATCGATCTGCCGCCCACTGTTGTACTGGTGATAGCGATATTACTAGCAGGAGGAAGATTGCCACCGGGGGAAACCAACGGCACACCAATCTGATTATTGCCGGGGAAGCCCCAACTGGGGTGGTTCAGGACGTTATACGCATCGGCGCGAATCTGGAACCTGACACCCCGTTCTGGCCAGAGATCAAAGGTCTTGCCCAGCGAGAAGTTGATGTCAGTCAGACCGGGACCGCTGATTTGGTTTCTTACGAAGTTGCCGAAGGTGTATTGACCTGGAGCCGAGAAGGCGCTCTCGTTATACCACTCTGCAAGGCTGTGATAGTGATTCCCGGTAACGGGATCGTTCGTGTTGAAATTGCCTATACGGTTCAAGAACACAGTCCCGCCTTGTGCGTTGGCGCTCCCTTGGTTGGCGCTAACTACTTCCATGGGGTTGCCGGTCTGGGCCACCCAGGTTGCCGAGGCCTGCCATCCACCAACTGCCTCGTCGGCAAGCGTACTGTGATTCAGGAACAGGCCGCCTGTGCCGAATGGCAGTTTGTAGACCGCCTGGCCTTTCAACATATGGCGCATGTCCCAGTTGGACCGGCTGTAGTTCGAGGCCGGAGAATAGGCATTCTGGTAGTCCATATTTCCGTTCTGACCGCCCCACCCCGAAGAGTCCATGTCGTCGAGGAAGTGAGACCAGGTGTAATTGGCGTTAAAGGAAAGGCCATAGCTCATCCGCTTAGTCAGCATGGCCTCAAGGGCATTGAAGTTCGAGACGGCGTTGTTGGTGCTCCCAGTGATGTCCTTATACAACGGATAGGGCTCATACTGCTGGTCTGTCGGTCCCAGGTCGGATTCCGGAACTTGGTTGATATCCACGTTGTAGGTCAGGTTCTCGCCATGGTTGCCGACATAGTCGACCTCCGCAGCATAATCCCCGGCAAATTGCCGCTGCACTCCCAGGTTCCACTGATAATTGGTGGGAACCGGAGTGTCGTACTGGTTGTAATTAACGCTTGAGCCCAAGCCCTCGTGAGCCCAAGGGGTGGTCGGAGCCTGCACGTAAGTGGACATGATGCTCGTCCCGTTAAAGGCGCCTACGCCGCAACCCGGGTCAACCGTGTCGGGAGCGTCGCCATTCGAGTCTGTCTGCACCACAGGGCAATTGCCAGTGGTCACGTCCGCCTGGCCGCCCGAGCCGCCAAACGCGCTGCCCAATCCGGCGCCGTAACGATCCTCGCTCCAGGTGGAAGCATACACGCCGAATCCACCTTTCAGGACAGTGTTGTTGCGGATTCCCCAGCTAAATCCAAATCGCGGCAGCACGATGTCGTACTTTGGTCTCTGAAGAGTCTGCCGGCCGTTCTGTCCCAGGAATTCGTACCACATGCCGCCCTGAACAAGCTGGCCGTAACCTGCTCCAACCGGATCGATCACATCCATGCTCGTTACGGCAGGATCCCATACTGTCTCGTTGCCGTGTACGTCGCGCCAGCCGGTTTCACCCATCCAACGAACGCCCAGATTGATGGTGAGGTTGGGGCGAGCCTTCCAGTCGTCCTGCACGAATAACTGCGGCGCCTTCCATCTGCCACCGTACTCGGGAGTATCCGAAGCGCTCCAATTGTTCGTCTGGCCGAGGAGGAAGTCCGCGTAGTCCAGGCCGTCGTATGTGCTTGTGGCAGCGCCGCCCGCAGCCGTGTAGTCGCCGTTGAAGCCCAGTGTTCCGGGGTTAACGTAACCCCAGTTTGTTGAGTCAGCCCGATTGATCAGGAACTCGCCACCAAAATGCAGCACGTGACGGCCCTTGACCATCATAACCACATCGGACGGATCAAAAGCCATCTCCTTGTATATGGAATTGGAGGCAGCTCCGAGCGAGTAGAAGTTGTTGAGGTTGAGGGTAGGGAAAATATCGGCTACGAGCATGGGCATCTGAAGCTTCGAAGCCCAGCCATTCCCGTTGCCGTAAGACGTGTAGGCGCTCATGCCATAGGTGAATCCCATCCGGGCTTCGTTAACCAGGCTTGGGCTGAGCGTCCAAACATCGGAGACCTGCGCATTGTGGTAGACTTCATCCCCATGCTGGCAGTTAATCGGACAGAAACCCTGAGCCAGATTGTTCGAGACATTAGTGCCTTCGCTCTCCGAGAGAGTCAGGCGGTTATTCTGCGCAGAATCCCAGTCCATCCGGCCAAAGTACCTTCTGATAGGGTTCTGGTTCGGCGCGCTGTAGGCATAGTTGTTGGCCGTGACTCCGTATTTTCCAGGCGTCCCGGTGGAGTTGGGATTTGGAAAATACGAGTTGATCAATTTAGCTGCCGGATTGATCATGCTCGACGGAATCTTGTTACTTCCATACTCAGAGATAAAGCTCGGCCTCTCCACGCACGGAGCAGGTGCCGTGATGATGCCCGACGGGTCCGTGGAAGTGACGTACGCCGCATTCTGATACGTGCAGTTGCCGCTCGTGACCAGGGTCTGATGCGTGGGATCGTAGAGGGTTGGCAAACCAGCAGCGGTAAAGTCGCCGCTCTGCTCGGCCGCGGTAGGCACGGTGATGAATCCGTTATTCGCTCCGCCATTGCTGATGGTTTGGTCGAAGTCGAAGTAGAAGAAGAGCTTCTTCAGAGGTATTACAGGCCCTCCCACGGCGAAACCAAAGTCGTTGAAATGGATCGTGGGAACCGTCACTTGTGAGCCGAAGCCATAAGAAGCGGCGTTGAATGCTTTGTTCTGCAGATAGTCGTAGCCTGCGCCATGAAATTGGCTGGTGCCGCCCTTGGAGATCTGGTTGTAGATGATGTTGCCCGTGCCGTATTGCGCCGAAAACGCCGAGTTGCTGATCTTGACCTCATCGACAGTTTCGAAGATCGACACAAAGGAGTTCTGACTCTGCGGGAGCGTAGAGGTGGCGCCATCGGTCATGACGTTGTCATACGGCATGTTGCCATTGACGGCGGAACTCTGCCCCGTATCTCCCCCCTCCTGGCCCATCATATTTTCGGCGCCAGGCTGCAGGATCACGAATTGCTCCCAGTCGGGATCTCCGGGAGGCTGCGGCAGGTCTGCCATGGTTTTTGCCTCGAGGGTATCCTCCACCGCGCCGGACTCGGTGTTGAGCAATGGCAGCTCGGTGGTGACAACAACCTGCTGGTTTGTTGCGCCCACCGCCAACTGAGCGTTAACAGTCATCAATCCGACCTCAACCGTAACGGGACCACGGACGTAGGTCTTAAAACCGTCTTTCTTAAAGGTGAACAAATAGTGGTCCGCAACGATTGGGCCCGTATCGTAAAGCCCAGTGGCGTCAGTCGTGTAAACCGTCGTCACGTTCTTGTCCGTGTCTACAGCGGTGACCGTGACACCGGGGATAGCAGCCCCCGTGGAGTCTGTCGCAATGCCGCGCACATCTCCGGAATTTGTGCTCTGGGCGAAACCTACGCGATTTCCGCCTATCAATACTCCGCCGACAAGCAGAAGTAGGGGCAAAATCTGTCGCAACGTTTTACTACTCATGCAGTGCCTCCTGAAATCGTTTTCATGGCTGCGGTTCAGCCCTTCGTTAAAAAAAGACCCGGCAGCGTGCGAGCCGCCTGGTGCTCGTGGTCGCCTCGTTCGATACATCACAATCGCGAATCACCCTTTTCAAAACAGTCGCTTGCCTCTTAGAGGCAGGCGACTTTTCAGCGCTTCTGCAGCCATTTTTTGAGACGACACAGTGATATATCAAGCATGTATGCGCTGTCAAGCGGAAAAAAGAGAGATTTTTTTATTCAGGCTTTTCATAACCCCTGCAACTGACGGTTGATTCGGGCGCAGGCAAGGGCGGCGAGTACTGCAAGCAGTATCCGGACTGTTCGTATCACGCGGCGAAGCGGTACAACCTTTCGAGTCTCGCAAAGCATCGTTCGAGTCGATGCGCAGTCCGTACAAGGTTTGGTTGCGGCGCGCGTGGCCAAATCACAGCTGGGCCCGTCGATCGCGGTCTCTCTATGCCGAATGACTGCTCCGAATCATAG
>JASIJW010000192.1:0-7947 GCA_030050035.1 Acidobacteriaceae bacterium
CTCGGGGTCCATCCGTAGACTTCCGTATGGATTACCTTCCACCACGCGGAGTACGAGCCTTCGTGCCGGCTGAGCTTAAGGTGCAGGCCTTCCTTCGTAAGCTGGCAGCTAAACTTCATCCTGAGATAAGCTCCATGTTCATAGGCAAAGCTCTTGCCATCGTCCTGGTAGAGAGTACCTGTGCACGAATCTCCGACATAAACGCGCAGAGTGAGCGGACCTCGAGGTGTTTCGTTTGTGCTTTCGACAAGGGGCGCCATCGGAACGATCGATCCGGCTCGAACGAATACGGGTAGACGATCGAGCTGCGGGATCACCTGAACAGCATACGGTTGTTTCGGGTCACTTGTTTGATTCGGATCGAGAGCAACCGTGATCGGTTGTGGCAGAACATGAGAATCAACGCGCTTCCCGGTCCAGAAATCGTACCAACTGGATGTTGGAAGCTCGACCTGGTAGTTGTCGATCTCGTCGGGATAAGGCTGGGGTGCTATCAGAAGATCGGGCCCAAGCAGGAACTCGGCTCCGGCTCCCGAATCGACGTCCATCGGATGACGATCCGCTGCGGCATCTGGAAATTCCAGAAAAAGCGGCCGAACGAGTGGCAGACCGGTGCGCGATGCTTCTTCGGCAAGCGTGTAGATATACGGCAACAGCCTGTAGCGGGTCTCGATAAAATGCCGTCGGATATTCTCCTGCTCTGGCCCTCCGACCCATGGCTCTTGATCCCCGGTGCCTTTCTCGGTATGGTCGCGATCGATCGGCTGAAACGCAGCCACTTCCAACCATCTGGTAAGTAACTCCGACGAAGGAGTTCCGGCAAACCCACCCACATCCGCGCCGCTGAACGCAAAGCCACTAAGTCCCAGATTTTCGAGCATGGGGGTCGTCATACGCAGATGATTCCAGCTGCTACTGTTGTCGCCGGTCCAGGTTACGGCATAACGTTGTCCGCCCGCATAGGTCGCCCGCGTAAGAACAAACGGACGGCTGTCGGGGTTGAGGACGAGCAATCCTTCGTACGTGGCTCGCGAGTTCTGCATGCCGTAGACGTTGTGAATCTCCGCATGTGTCGCGTCGCGTGAAGCAAAGCCTGGCTCGTCGATGCGGTGCACCACGTTCGATGGCATGGTGGATGTGGGTGTGTTGAAGATCGACGGTTCATTCATGTCATTCCAGAAGCCATCGGCTCCATCGTGAACAAAATCCGCGTAAAGCGTTCCCCACCACTTTCGCGTTTCCTGACGTGTGAAGTCGGGGAATATGCTTTGACCCGGCCACACAACACCTATATAGATTGACCCGTCGCGGTTCTTTACAAAGTTATCGCCCGCGACGCCCGTGTCGTATGGGGGATAGGTCGGCTCCGGCAGATCTGCAATGTGCAGATCAGTAATCATCACCAGATGAAAATTTTCAGCTTTCAGTCGTGCGATCATTCCCGGGAGATCGGGGAAAGCCAATTGATCCACTGTGAAAGGCCGGTTCTTCTCCTGATAGTCGATATCGAGGTAGATTGCGTCGGCAGGAATCCGATCCGCGCGCAAGCGCTTCGCAACTTCAAGGACCCGTGACTGAGGAGTATAGCTGTAGCGAGATTGCTGAAAACCGAACGACCAAAGTGGCGGGAGCGGAGGCTTTCCGGTGAGCCATGCATACGTTTCCACTACATGCTTTGGGTCAGGACCGTAGAAGAAATAGTAGTCCACCGGTCCTGCAATTGCCCCGAATGAATACTCCACCGGAGATTCTTTGCCAAAATCGAAGCTCGAGCGCCAAGTGTTGTCGACGAGCACACCTGCCGCTCGGCCTGCGCGATAAGTCATGAAGTACGGAATGCTTTTGTAAAGCGGATCGGTTGATTCCTGGAACCGGTATGCGTCAGTATTCCAGAGCGTAAAGGCTTCGTTGCGCCGGTCGAGCGGCCCGGTCTTGTCGCCGAGACCGAAGTAATGCTCGTCGAGTGGCATCACTTTATAAATACGGAACGCGTCGCCGTCATAGCGGATGGCGCGCGCGTCCTGTTGAAGAATCTCCCCTGCCAAATCCTGAATGGTGATCTCAAGCGTTTGCCGATCGACGGCTACCTTTAGCGTACCGGTGCGAAATCCGACCCGTCCCGCTGTTTCATCGCTCGTTATAGAGACGGATGCGTGGCGCGCTTCCGGAAGCACTGCCCACGATGCATCCTCTGGTGGAGTGTCCCCCCGCCAGACGCGGATGCGGAGAACATCGTCGCGCAATGCTGTGATTTTTTCGTGCAACGATGCATTTTCGATCTCTACTCCGTCGCGGAGATTGGAAGCCGTAGAATTCGGAGCAGCCGGTTCCGGATTTGATTGAGCCCATGCTGGGGCCAATAGAAATAATCCGAAAATTGCGACTATAAAGAGCCCCTTCGAGCGCATGATAACTCCTGAGAAGAAAGCAACTCCCCATGTTGAATTCAAAAGGCAAAAAATTGGTGAATGAATCTTTATGGCGGGGGAGCCCGGTCGACTGAAGATTCCAGTGGCGACAGGTCCGGATCCTGGACCTGCTTGTACCCTCGCGCCTGGCGCTGCTGTTTGATCTCCTTCATCCGGTTGAGCGCGTCGTTTGCGTCCTTGTTGTCGCCGATCTGGCGGTAGAGACGAGCAAGCAGATACTGCACCGAGCCATCCGCATCGCTTGACTCTCCCAACTTCAACTCTTCAATTGCCTGCTCGGTTTGTCCCATTCCGGCGTAGGCTTTGCCCATTAGCGCATGGATGTGCGGTAGCATTTGCGGCTTGGCGTGCAGGCTCTTGGTCAAATATGCCTGCGATTCGGCGTACTCATGTTGTGCGATGAGCGCCTCAGCAACGATGAGATTGAGTTCCGGATCATCCGGATTGCGCAACAGCGCCGCTTGCGCAATCTTCATCGCACCTTTCTCGTTGTTGTTGCTCAGGTAAACCGTTGCTAGTCCGACCATCGCTCCCATATCACCGGAGGCGAGAGAAAGCGCTTTGAGGTATTCCGCTTGTGCATCGTCGTCGCGCTCGAGCTGATGATCGATGTCGCCGAGAAGCACATGATTCTTTGCCGAGTCCGGATCCAACTCCTGGAAGCGCGCGAGCGCTTCGAAGGCAAGCCGTTCATCAGCCTGAATGGACCAGTAGAGCGCTTCGATGGAATTCGGTTCCATCGACCTCAGAGCGGATGCCGCCTGGAACGCGCGCTGATTGTCGCCGGTGAAAAAGGAGCAGGCTACAAGCATACTAAGTTTTTCGGCATTTAACGGGGCCGCACTCGACGCGAGGCGGCGTTCGCACTGCGCGAAATGCCCCGCAGCGTAGTCCTCAACCGCCGTATGGTGTGAATTGGTAGATACGGCAGGGTCATTGGAGGGCGCGCTCTCCAGGCCGGACAGATTGAAGGCCGTTGCCAGCGCGCCGCGCAGGTCGGAAGGGAAGAACTCGTTTCCGGCGAGAAATGCGGCAACCGATCCAGCCTTATCGCTCGGCAGACCCTGCAGGAGGACAGCGACGTTCGATACAAAGTATCCGTGGTCGCGTTCCCACAGCTCGCGAATCAAGTCGGCCGCTTGATCGGTATTTCCATCGTTGATGGCAAGTCGCGCCTGACCGAAAAGAGCCAGGCCGCATTCAGGATGCGCAGCTCTTTCGGAAGCAAAAGCAGAGATGGCGCCTGCTTCGTCATGTCCCAGCAAAAGAGCAAAACCGTACTTCGATCGAATGCAGGGCGGCTGCGGATTGGAGTCAAGAAGAGTCTTGTAAAGGCTTGCGGATTCATTGAATCGCGCCTGTTTTGCCAGCGAATCGGCGTACAAGGCACCGGAGAACGGCGAATCCTTCGCTTTCTCCGACATGATTCGCGCCTCTTCCTCTACTTCGTCGAGGCGGGCAATTCCCAGCGTGAACCAGGCAGGGCCGAGTTTTGGGCCAAGCGCGGTCGAGCGCACGAGTTCCTGTGCAGCCGCGTTGAATTTGCCTAGGACGAAATATGTCCGGCCGAGCGCCAGCGGCGCCTGCGCATCTGATTTGTTGAGCTTTTCCGCGGTGAGCAGGTAAGGGACCGCCTCATGCGCCTTACCCGAGTGCGCGTAATCGATTCCAAGAAAGAGATTGGGAACGTAGAGAGAAGGATCGAGACGAACCGCATGCTGAAAGCTGGCAATGGCTCCGGAAATATCTCCGGTCTCATGCTGCATCAGTCCGAGATTTGCCCAGATCTGCGGCACGGCCGGTTGCAACCTCACTGCCTGCTTCAAGTCTTTCGCGGCGGCTGCGTAGTCTCCCGCAGCCTGAGCGCGTTGCGCGTCGGCAAGCACAGATTCCAGGATTGAGGCGGGTGGCTGCTGGCCGAATCCGATCAGCGATCCGGCCAGCAGAACCAGCAGCAATTTGGCGTAGTGGGTCACGAATGAATCACCAGTAGAACTTCCCTGCAAACTGGACGACTCTGCCAGGGAATGCGGTCGTGATGAGCCCGAAACTACCGGGACTATACAGACTCATATTTGCAGGTCCCGGGGCATAGAAGTTTGGATGGTTGAAGGAATTGAAGGTCTCAAAGCGGAATTGAGCCCTCATCGCCTCTCGAATGCTCCAATTCTTCTCAAGAGCGCTATCCCAGTTTGTGTAATGGGGTCCGCGAAGATTTGAGAGGTAGCGGGAAGCGTTGCCGAAACTGCCATAGGGCGCATAGGCGAAACCTGCGATGTTGGCCCAGGAGTTGGGTACAGTACTGCTTATCGTCTGATGTGCAGGTTTTATATTCCCAACGATATCTGGCCTGGGATCGCCGCCGTAGGAGTTCCACTGGTTTCCGAAGACGCTCAGCGGAATTCCGTCCTTGAAGGATGCGATTCCAGAGAGTTCCCACCCTCCAATCACGGCATCCGCGACGCGGTTCACTCCCGAAGCCACCGTCTTGCCGCGGCCGATGGGCAGTTGATAACTGTAGCTTGCCACCAGCGCCTGCGGAATATCGCCCGCGTCCACGCTCTTTTCGCCGGCGATGTTGTAGTAGTTTGCTGTGGCGGCCCAGTTCGCCGCTCCGTTGTACGACCAGGCGTTGTTGCCCTCGACGTTATCCAGGAACTTGGAGTAGGTGTAAGACACCAGCGCGGTAAGCCCCTTGCTGACGCGGTGGTTGTAAGTGACCTGCAGGCTATTGTAAAGGGATTGGCCCAGAGGTGCGTCATCCTGGGTCACCCCACAATACTGCGGATATGCAAGAAGAGTATCGGCCAAGGGAATCGTCGCCGAGTCCAGGCTGTACCCGGAGCAGCTGCTGGGTGCGACCTGTCCATTCGTGGAAGTGGTGAGGTTGCTCATCGCCGTAGCCAGAGGATTGGGTGCCAAGGCGCCGAGTTGGCTAGAGGTGTAAGTCTGGAGATATTTCGGATTCAACTGATTGTACTGCCAGCCAGGAGAAACCATACGAACGCCGCGGTTGCCGATATAGTCTACTTCCAGTTGATCACTCTGGGTAAAGGCATACTGCACGCCCAGCATCCATTGTTGAACGTAAGGGGACGGGTTGTTCCGAAAGACTCCGCCTGTACTGTTGCCGTCCTGTTGATACGAGCCGTTGGCATTGCCGGTGACCTGCGCGTATTGGCCGCCCCATGGATTGCTGGTGCTGATATTCGGATTCGGAGTAATGCCGCCGTCCAGGCTTAGGTTGGCGTTGGTTGTCGCTGTGAATCCATCCGTATCCATTGAGCCGGAGCTGCTTACCGCTTCCGGATAAAAGATCCCGTATCCGCCGTGAATAACCGTCTTCGGAATCGCCTGATACGAGAAACCTAAGCGAGGTGCAACGTTTTTGTAGTTCGCGTTGTAAATATACCGGTTGCCGGGTCCCAGGAACTGGAGCGCGCCCAGCAAGGGTCGGCCCGCCGAGTAGCTGAGCGGGTTTACCGCATCCGGGTTGAAGATCGAACCCTCGTTGTGGCGTGAAGTGAACGGAGTTTGAATCTCATAGCGGATGCCCAGATTCAGTGTCAGGTTGTGGATCGGTTTCCAATCGTCCTGAACATACTCACCAAAAAGATGGTTCGATACATATGGCGTGGTCGGCGTTCCGATGCTTGCACCGTCCATGACGCCGAGCAGTGCCTCAGCCACTCCATTACCGGTAAAGCTGACTCCCGGCGTTCCAGCCAGGGGATCCGGTCCGCCCGTGTAGTTGCCGTCGAACGTAAGGGAATCCGAGTAATAGTTGTACTGGTCGAAGACCTGCTCTACACCCATGAACCCGAAGTTGATGGTGTTCTTTCCGAGCGACTTGATGAGGTCAACAGCTACTGTCCCGACGGGTCCGTGATTGTTGACTCCCTCTGTGTTCCCGCTGAACGGGCCCAGCTGGGAGATACCGTTTCCGAAGTTGACGGTCGGAAACAAGGGGTCCTCTTGATTGACATACGCAGGGAGTCCGAGAGTCGTCGAGGGGTTGAAACCGAGCGACTGATTGGTAGAGGTTTCATGCCAAATCTGAACGCCCGAAGTGATGTTCATGGTGAGGGTGGGACTGAAAATGTGCGCAAGCCCCGCCCACATGCCCCAGCGGTTGTTGGGCCGCTGATTGCCTTGGCCTGCTGGATCGGATCCCCAGTTATCGGCGGCGCCGGTCTTTGCCTCTTCCTTATAGGAGTAACGGAAATAGGCGTTGGTATTGCTGTTGATGTTGTGGTCGACCCTGATCCCGTACTCGTTCCAATACGTCGGCGCTTCTCCAGCCAGAATCAGATTGTTGGGCACATTGCCTGGCGTTTTCGCCGCCGGAAAATAACTGAGCAGCTTGGCGCCAACAGGATCCGGAACATAACCTGCAATATTGGCCAGAATGTTGCCCGGGACCGGGTTTCGGATGTATCCGGTTTGTGTGGCTACCAGCCCCGTGCCATAAGGATTCGAGGCGCTCTTGGTATCGGGCTGGCCGGCGGTAATGGCGTGACCGCTGCGCGGATCGTAGATCTGTCCGTCGTAGATGGGTCGGCCAAGAGCATCGGTGCCCGCAGGCGTGGTTGACAGTTGCTCTGAGAAGTTGCCGGCCAGGAAGTTGGTGTCGGGCACCGTGTAGCTGGAGGGCGACGGGGTGTTTGCATGAAAGTGCTCGTAGAGGCCAAAGATGAAGGTCTTGTCCCGCTGTTTATAAATACCGGGAATGTATAAAGGGCCTCCGGCAGATCCGCCAACCTGGTTGCGGCTAAATGTGCAGAGGTTCGTGTTGAGCAGACCCTGGCAACTGCCCGGTGATTGGAAGTAGTTGAGGGCGTTCGTGTTGTTGCTGGAATAAAACTCGTATGCCGAACCGTGGAAGTCGCGCGTTCCCGACTTGGTGACGACGTTGACCACGTTGCCCGTGCTCCATCCGTACTGAGCGGTGAATGAGTTGTTCTGGATTTTGAATTCCTGAACCCCGTCAACGCCGGGGACAAAGATGACCCCGCCCCACTCAGTGTCTGTATCCCATGAACCATCCACCAGGAACGCGGTCGTTCCGAAGAAGCCGCCAGCGAAGTTCATGAACGAGATGTCCTGATCCGCAGTGTCCGTTGTGTTGCTGCCACCACCCAGGAGCAGCTGCCCTTCCGACGTGTTTTGCACGGAAGAGTTGAGCGTGGCCAGGCCATAGACGTTGCGCACGTTCAGCGGTAGCTCCACGATCTGCTTCGCATCGAGGCTTGCCGCAACGTTGGAGTTGTCAGTATTCAACAAGGACGCGTTCGCCGTGACCGTGACCGTTTGGGCTTCTACGCCGACTGTCAAGGCAACATTTTGCGAGGCCGTCTGGGCGGCATCGAGAACGATTCCGTTCTGCTTGTAGATCTCGAAACCGGTCATCCTCACCGTCAGCGAATACTGCGACGGCGGAAGCTGGCTGAAGGCGTATCGGCCCGCTTCGTCCGTTTTGAACTGCCGTGAAATTCCGTTCTCTGCGCTCGTGAGCGTG
>JASIJW010000193.1:0-10936 GCA_030050035.1 Acidobacteriaceae bacterium
CGCTTCATAGAAGAACCCCAATGCATCAGAATTCGCGCTTCACCATCAGATAAGGCAACAGGAAGAGCCCCGCAAAGGCACTAACCGGCTAAGACCTGCAGGCCCCACATCGCGGTTTGAATTGAGAAGGCGGAATATTGGGCTTCGTCGACGAACTCCCGGCGCGACTGATCGGCGATAAAGCCTTCGACTCGGATCCACTCGACCAGAAACAGGTCTGGAACGGCGGATACTTTTCCGGCAACTCGCGCCATTGCGCACCGGCACGAGTGCCTGTGCACTTAGCAGCGCACAATATTAGAGGCCTCGATCCCCCTGGTTGCGTTGCGAGTATCAACAACTAACTGAGCTTGGGACACGATCGAGGTGTAATCGTACTGAGAGTGATCTGTGACAATGATGACGCAATCGAAGTCGGGAATGCTTTCCAATGGAGTGTTAGTCATGTTCAGGGCATATTTGCGGCCTTGCCCAACATGGGAGAAAAAGGGATCGTTATACTCGACGGTCGCGCCGCGCTTCTTCAGAAGTTCGATGATGGTCAGGGAAGGCGATTCCCGAAGATCGTCGATGTCGCGTTTGTAGGCGACTCCGAGAACGAGGACTCGCGAGCCGCAAAGGGCTTTTCCCTGCTGACTCAGCGCCTCAATCACGTTCTCGACTACAAAATACGGCATTGCGAGGTTCACTTCGCCGGCGAGTTCAATGAAGCGCGTGCGGAAATCGAATTCCCGCGCCTTCCAGGAGAGGTAGAAGGGATCGATGGGAATGCAGTGACCGCCGAGGCCCGGACCCGGATAGAAAGCCTGGAAGCCGAACGGCTTGGTTTTGGCTGCGTCGATGACTTCAAACAAATCGATATTCATCCGCATGCAAAGCTGCTTGAGCTCGTTTACCAGGGCAATGTTCACGCATCGGTAGATGTTCTCGAGAAGCTTGGTCATCTCTGCCGTCGCGGGCGACGAGACGGGGACGGTGCGATTAAAAATGGTCGCGTACACCGCGGACGTGAGCTCGGAGGCCACGGGGCCGCAGCCGCCAACCACCTTGGGGATATCGCGCCGCGCGACGGTATCGTTGCCGGGGTCTTCTCTCTCGGGAGAAAACGCGACATAGAAGCCGTGAGAGTTAGCATCCCGGGCCACACGCAGGCCGAAGCTGTTTGCTGACTCGAGCAGAGGAACAACCACCTCCTCTGTGGTACCGGGATAGGTCGTGCTCTCGAGGACGATGAGTTGATCTTCTCGCACATAGGGCGCGATGCTGCGCACAGTATCTGTGATATAACGGAGATCCGGCTCGTGGTACTCGTTGAGCGGAGTAGGTACGCAGATAATGACGACGTCCATACGAGCGATCTCAGCGTAATCGTCCGTCGCACAAAAACCGCTCTGCCGAGCCTGCTCGATTTCTTCCGAAGCGATGCGGACGATATAGGATCCGCTGCGGTTCAGGGTTTCGACTTTACGCGGGTCAATATCGAACCCGGTGACGCGAAACCGCTCTTCGCTGAAAAGAAGAGCGAGCGGCAGGCCGACGTAGCCCATGCCGATGATTCCGATGCGGGCCTCGCGGGAGTCGATGCGCTGCCTGAGGTCGCTGAGTTTGTCCGAAGTTACTGCAATCATAGATAAGTTCTCCCACAGTGTGTTGGGTCTGTAAGTGTTTTTGCGCTCCCACCGCGGCATGCATGGCACGTGGGGCATGGAGGCCGCTTATTTTCCGCAGAGAACCGGCGGCTCGTGGAGATACCGTGCGTTGCGACGTTTCGCGTCGATCATGGCGAAGGCCCGCTTTGCCGAAGCCTCCGTTAGCTCCAGCGTAGCCGCCAGCTGCGCAGGGTCCATGCCATGATCTCTGCCGTAGAGGCAAAGGTCCATCTGCTCGAGGGGCATGGAGAAATAGAATTCCTCCTGCGACTGGGCAAGAGAATACGTATCGGTGGTTGGAGGGCGACTCCGAATCTCCTCGGGGATGCCGAGATACTCCGCGAGCTGATAGACCTGTGACTTATACAGGTGCGCGATGGGCTTGACATCTGCCGCACCGTCGCCGCACTTGACGAAGAACCCGAGATCGTATTCGAGGCGATTCGGCGTCCCCGCAACAGCATAGTGCAGGGCGTCCGCGTGATAGTACTCAATCATTTTGCGCGCGCGCTGCTTGAAATTACTGGCAGCAACGATACCGAGATAGGCCTCGAGAGAGAGACGAACTTTCGTGACTTCGCCAGAGGGAGACTGCACAACGACGGAGTAAATGGCGAAGCGATCTTCTGCGAGGAGATCGGGCAGAGTAATTTTGCATTTGTAGCCCGGACCGTATTCCGGTATAACCAGGCGAATGGCATCATCACGACGACGATAACAGCCCGCTCCGTCCAGGATGGGTGTAATGTTCTCGTGAATCGAACGAATGCCCAGGTTTTCCGCGAGAATCTGGCCCAGCTGAAGGCTTTCCGAAGCAGACTCGGACTCGGGCATAAAGAGCGCGACTACGCGGTCGGAGCCAAGCGCGCGCGCGCAAAGGGCAGCAACGACGCTGCTGTCCACGCCGCCGGATACGCCTAGGACTATGCCCTTGCGGCGAAATTGAATCAATACGATGTCACGTATGGCAGCCGCAATACGATCCACCTCGGCGGCAGCGTCAATGTGGAGCAGCTCAGAGGCTGCTGAGGAAATGACAGGCATGAGTCTCCCTCAATTCAGTTGGAACTTCCCTGGAGCAACGGCGGCAAAGCAGCCAGACAGGCAAGAATTAATTCAGAGGGCGGCAGCGACCGGAACACGATTTCGTTTCTCTTCCTCCGCGAGCAATCGCTTGCTGATCTTGCCGGATTCCGTTTTTGGAAGAGAATCGTGAAACTCGACGATCTTCGGCATCATGAAGTCTTCGAGCCTCGTGGAGCAATGACGCAGCACATCCTGGGCTGTGAGCCGAGCGCCCGGCCGAACGGTGAGGATGGCTTTAATGGCACTGCCTAAAACGGAGTCGGGGACTCCGATGACGGCAACTTCGGCGACGCCGTCGAGCTGGTAGATGACATCTTCGACTTCTCGCGGGCTTACTTTTTCACCGCGCGTCTTGATGATGTCGTCCTTCCGCCCGATGAAGTACAGGTAACCCTCGTCGTCAGCGCGGAAGAGATCGCCGCTGTACAGAACCTTTTCGCCGGGCAGTGGACCGGGCCTGAGACAGCGGTCTGTTTCTTCCGGCAGCTCCCAATAGCCCTTCATCACATTGGCACCGCGGATAACCAGCTCTCCTGCAACACCGGACCCGACTCTGTTGCCGCATTCATCGACAATGTAGACTTCCTCATTCGGCATGCCGCGGCCGACCGAAGCGGGCCGGACATCGAGCTGGTCAGGAGGAAGATAGGAAACCCGTTTACACTCGGTGAGACCGTACATGGAATAAAGTCTGACCTGCGGGAAAAGAGAGCGCAGGCGAAGAATGTGTTCGACGGGCAAGGCCGCAGCCGTGTTAGTGATATAGCGGAGCTTCGGGAAAGGATATTTCGATAGGTCCATCTGCAATAGCATCGCCGAGACGGTCGGCACGATGGGTAGGCCGGTGACCCCCTCGCGGGCGATACTCTCGAGAATGACGGTCGGAAAGGCGAAAGAATCGTGCAGAACCAGCGTACCGCCGACTTTGAACATCATCAGCAGTTGGTAAAGGCCGTAATCAAAGGCGAGGGGAAGGAAGTTGATGACGACATCGTCTGATGTGTTTTCGAGATAAGTGGTAATGGAGGTAGCCGCGGAGACGACGTTCAGGTGCGTGACCATAACGCCCTTAGGTCGACCGGTTGATCCGGACGTGTAGATCAACGCCGCGAGATCGATGTCGATGCAGGTTTTGGCGGGCCGCGACGACCACTCTTCGCGCCGCTCCACACTCTCCAGGTCTACCAGTGTTTTCCCGGAACTCCGAACCGCGGAAGACCGGACCTGATCAGGGCTGCGCATGAGGACAGAGCGAAGATGCGGCGTCCCCGACCAGACATCCGGATCTACTTTTGTGGCGGAGGTGATGATGGCTGAGGCGCGACAGTTGTTCAGGATGTAGATGAGCTTATCCGTCTTTGTCGTGACATTGAGAACGACAAAGACGGCGCCGGCCTTGAGGATGGCAAAGATGGAGAGAGCCGCCTCCACTGAGTTGGGCAGAAAAACGACAACGCGGTCGCCCCGCCGAACGCCGGCGTCCTGAAGAGCGTGCGCGAGCCGATTTGCACGACGATCGATCTCCGCATAGGTAAGCCGCTCACTGCCGCAAACGAGAGCGACCTTATCGGGAAATCGGAACACACTGTTTTCGAGGAACTGTTCTACCTGCATATGGGCCTCTATACCGTACCGTTAAGCTTCCTTGTGACAAATGCAGTGAGGTTCTGCAGAGAGTCTAGGTTATCCGGAATCACTTCGTCGTCCTCAACGGTGATGGCGTACTGTGCTTCCAGGAACGTAACCAGTTCCAGGATCCCGGTAGAGTCAATGATCCCTTTCTCGAGAAGCGAATCACCGGGTAGCAGATTAAGAGGCTGACCGTACAGGAAGTTATCGATCACGAAGCTGCGAATTTCTTGTTCTACATCGATGGATTGCATGAACCGTATCCTTTCGCGGGGTAGCTTGACATGGATTGTATTGTTGACTCTATCGCTGATCCTGCGACCAGGTTGGCTGGACTTCTCTTTTTTTGCTGCGCGCCAAGCCGCATCACAGAACGATTCGGCGCGTCATCCCAATTAATTAGGTGACAGAGCTTCATTTGCGGCGGATGAAGAACGCTACTGGCTCATTCCGCTTCGCCTGCAAATTGCGTAGCTATTCTGGCGTCGCCGGCATGGAGGGATGATCCATCCCTGATGACCGTCTGATAGGCGTCGAGCAGCACTCTGCGGATAACCTCCAATGGAAAGAACTGCGCAGGCGAGCCACAGCGATCTGGTCGAGTTCGCGCCTGCGATCGGGATCATCCAGAACCATGAGAATCGCGTCCCCGAAAAGGGTGGCACCGTCGCGCTCCACGAAGATACCCGCCGGCCCCAAGGTACGCCGCGACTCCGGAAGATCGAAGCATATGGTCACTTAGTCAGCTTCGAATGAAGTGATGAACTAGGAGCTGTGTGGAGAGTACCGCCGTCAGGGCCATATTGTCCTTTACGCCGGTGGTCCGGTTGTTTTGGAATTTGGTGACTAGCATACTAACGGCGTGGGGATCAAATAAGCCGCTGCGGCGAATCGCTTCAGGCGACAGCAGATCCTGCGCAAAATCCGCCTCGGCCACGCCAAAGAAGCACTTGCCGTCGGGGGCACGATAGGGTTGTTTGGGTCGGCGCAGGATAGAGTCAGGAATGAGCCCGCGAGTGGCCTTCTTCAGCAGATGTTTCTGGTCAAGTGCCTTCATTTTGACCTTTGCCGGCAGGCGGGCTGCGAACTGCATCACGCGATAATCGAGAAACGGATAGCGTCCCTCAACCGAGTGAGACATGGCCATGCGGTCGCCCTGCGAGGAGAGGATATAACCCGGCATCAGGTATGCGGCTTCCAGGTACTCAGCCCGCGCGAAGTATGTCCACCGCCAGTAGTCGGAGGGCAACGCCTGCTCGATCTCGGCCAGAGGATCGAAGGCAGTCATTGCGGCCCGAGCGTCCTCAGAAAGGAGCAACTTCAGTTTCGCGGTCAGATCCCAGCGAGGAAGGTGTGAAAAAAAAGGACTGGCAACATCCTCAGGGGTCACGCGGAAAAAGTGCCGGAGGTAGGCCGCGGGCTGACGCTGGATGCTATCCATATAAGGATAGAGGCGCCGGAGCAGTAACGGCCTCCAGGAAGACTCGGGGTTTCGCGCCCAGAAGTGCCGAATTTTCGCTTCCTTGAAGATGTCATAGCCGCCCAGCGTTTCATCGGCCCCTTCCCCGGTGAGCACCACTTTGTAGCCGCTGTCGCGAACGAGCCGGGACAAGAGAAACATGGGCGCGGGCGCGGTACGAATGACCGGCTGCTCTGTATGCCGGATGACTTCAGGAAAGACACGAGCGATATCCGAGCTGGAGCAGCAGAGATTCGAGTGCTGCGTGCCGAGAAAGGCGCTGGCTTCGTCCTGATAGCGTTTCTCGTCGAATTCCGCGTCTTCAAAGGTGATGGAAAAACTGCGAAGGCGATCCTGGACAATGCCTTTGGCAAGCGCCGTGGTGACGGTGGAGTCGATGCCGCCGCTCAGGTAGGCGCCGACGGGAACATCGGAACGCAGGCGAATGCGGGTAGCGTCTTCCAGCAGGCCTAACAAGTCCTGGGCCAGGCGATCTTCGCTCGCTGCGCTAAGCTCTTCTGATTCCGCGTACGAGAGCGACCAGTAACGATGAACGCGGATCTCCCCGTTCTGCACGAACATGGAGCAGCCCGGCGGAAGCTGCATGATGTTTCGGAAGGCCGTTCTGGGTGCAAGGGTAACCCAGAAGGTGAAGATCTGATCCAACCCCTGAAGATCGAGCTCGGCGGAGACTTCGCCCGAGGCGAGCACAGCCTTGATTTCGGAGGCGAACAGGAAGGCCGTGGCGGTACGCGTGTAGTAGAGGGGGCGAATTCCGGCGCGATCGCGAGAAAGAAAGAGGCTGCGCGAATCGGCATCCCAAATGGCAAAAGCCCATTGGCCGTTGAAGCGGTGGACGCAGTCGTCACCATACTCGCGGTAAGCATTCAGAATGACTTCGGTGTCAGACCGAGTCGCGAACTTGTGGCCTTTGGCGAGAAGCTCCTCGCGCAGCTCGATGTAGTTGAAGATCTCGCCGTTGAATGTGATCTGGAAACGACCGTCGATGGTCGCCATGGGCTGGCTACCGCCCTGGAGGTCGATGATGCTGAGACGGGAGTGGGCGAGGGCCAGCGGGCCCGCAAGATAGACCGCGTTGGCATCGGGGCCGCGATGCAGAAGGGCAGAGATCATTCTGCAAGGCAGTTCGCGATCGACGAGTCCACCATCAAATCGTAATATCCCGCCAATTCCGCACATCGATCCTTATCCGCCTGACTTCAATCTCAATCGATTAATAATTATCTGAGGGAGCAGAAAGAGACATCCTAACTGCAGCCGATTAGTGTCTAAGAGCGCTTATCAATCCTGTCGTCGCAAGATCTAAGCCGTGTGGGAAGCAACAGTTGCGAAGTTTGTGGGGCGTCTCAAATTCCAACCGGTTTGATTCAGACGTGTCACTATCTCTCGACCAATCAGTAAGGATGCTGTCGCTGCAGGCGACGGCACATTGCAAACATGGAGAATACGGTTTTGCTGCGCAAAGTAGAAATCGTCAAGCAGCCTTCCGGATTGATCCAGAGCCTGTGCGCGCACGCCCGAACCACCAGGCTGAATATCATTTTCTGTGAGTGCTGGCAGGAGCTTCTGCAGGGCGACGGTGAAGGCACGCTTGCTCAGGGAACGATGGAACTCTCCGAGGCCCATCCTCCAGTATCTTGTGGCCATCTTCCAAAATCCCCCGAAGGTAGCCATGGATGCCGTATCCGCGAGATCGAAGGAAGTCCGCGTGTAACCTTCTCGCTGGAATGCCAGCACGGCGTTAGGGCCAGCCTCGACTCCCCCGTGGATACGCTTCGTGAAGTGGACTCCAAGGAACGGATATCGCGGATCAGGCACGGGGTAGATCAAGCCGCGAATGAGATGGTGTTTCTCCGGAACGATCTCGTAATATTCCCCGCGGAACGGAACTATGGTGAGTCCCAGACTGGCTCCCGCCAATTCGGCAATGCGATCGCTCTGCAGGCCAGCGCAGTTGACGACGAATCGTGCATGAATTACGCCCGAAGTCGTCTCAAGCGCGACTTCATTCGATTTGGATACGATCCCCCTGACCTCGGCGTTGGTCAGTACGTCGCCGCCGGCACTCCGGATCACCTCCGCATACTTTTGCGCGACCATCCTGAAGTCGGTGATTCCGGTTCCAGGTACATGAATGCCACGAATGCCTGCCGCGTTTGGCTCAATTTCGCGAATTTCTTCGGCGCTCAACTCGCGAAGATCGGCGACACCGTTAGCGCGACCGCGACGGAGCAGCTCTTCCAGAGCTGGAATCTCACTTTGGCTCGTAGCCACGATGACCTTACCACAGATTTCATGTGGGATTCCAAAATCACGGCAAAACCGCACCATCGCCATAGAGCCCTCAACGCAAAGGCGGGCCTTCAGTGAGCCGGGCTTGTAATAAAGCCCTGAGTGGATCACTCCGCTGTTGCGGCCCGTCTGGTGCGTCGCGAGCTCTGGCTCCTTTTCGAGAACAAGAATATTGAGGTTGGGGTCCTGGCGGATCAGCTGCATCCCAACCGCTAATCCGATGATCCCTGCACCAATAATGGCTGTGTCACACTGACGATCTGACATAACTATTTAGACCGCGAGTCCCGAACTCACCGGTCGCCTGTCGCGCTCAGCGAGATATTGATGCAACCCATCACGCCAGTGAGTGTAAGCATTCAACTGGGCGGTCTTCAGTGCGCCATTTTCCAGAACAGAATAGCTCGGTCGTGGCACCTTTGCGGGAAATTCCGAAGCGCTCGCCATTTCGAGGCGCACTTTGGTACCCGTTGCATCGAAAATTTCACGCGCGAATTCGTACCACGAGCAGCTGCCTTCCGCTGTCGCATGGTACAACCCGTAACGGTTTGACCGACTGAGAGCGACCAACTGTGCGGCAATCTGTACGGTAGGCGTGGGAGAAATAAATTCCTCGCCTACCACACGTACTTCATCGCGTTCGCGAGCAAGCTTCAGCATCAGTTCAACGAAATTCAGTCCACCTTTGGCTCGGCAGGGGTGATGTCCATAGATGGCAGACACACGGACAATAAAATGTCGTTCCGCAGTTGCAGCTGTAAAGTGCTCGCCGGCCAGCTTGGAGATTCCGTACGCGTTAAGGGGACTTGCTGCATCCGTTTCGAGATAAGGCGACGACTTCTTTCCGTCGAAAACGTAATCTGTGCTGATGTATACGACCGGCACTCCGGCCCGCCTTGCCCACTCCGCCACATTCCGGGCTCCAATTGCATTGATCTGGAGAGCGCTTCCCGGATCGCCCTGACACTTGTCAACGTGGTGCATGGCAGCTGTATTGACGATGAATCCGGGATTTGCTGCTGTCAGGGTTGCGTCGACGGACGGTGCGGACGATAGTTCGAGCTGGGCGTGGGTCAGCGGCGCAACTTCATCGCCGTTTCTCTGGAATGCCAGGCAAACGTCGCTGCCCAGTTGCCCATTGGCTCCGATGACGGCGACTTTCACGCACGAACTCCAACGGGCATGTCGGTGACCGCTGCTGCGGCAGGACTTTTCGTCTCAAGACGCTTGAAAACCTGGATATTGTAGTAGTCCGGGTTATCCCAGTCGCTGCAATTATCCATATTGTCGATGAGATTTCTCACGATCGACCGGACACTGTGATGCGGGTGGAAGCTCAGCACGGTCTTGGCGCGTTCGATCGAGACCTTGTAATTCCGCAGGTCCTTGACGTGTTGAATCTCCAGGCCGACCTTCCGGCCAAGCTCCTCTTCGATCGCGAGCTTCACCAAATCGGCGACCTCACCCACTGTGTGATTGCCAGACGCGATATTGAATATTCCACTCAGCGACTCATTGGCCTCCACGGCGCGAGTGTAAGCCATTGCGGCGTCTTCTATGCTGAGGAATGGCCGCCAAATCGCGGGATTATTCACGCGGATGACTCCGACCTGCATGGCACACTTGAACATTGTGTTGACGAGCAGATCGAAGCGCATGCGTGGACTGTACCCGGAAACCGTACCCTTGCGCAACGAAATCACCGAGAAGTCCCTCGTCACCATCTGCATCACGGCGCGCTCGCCCTGCAGTTTAGAGATTCCGTAAGGATATGCTGAATTTACAGGCTGATCTTCATCGAACAACTCATCTTCCGTGTAACCGTACACGGAGCACGAACTGGCATAGACATACCGTCTGACTCCAGCTTTTTTCGCAATGTAGGCAAGATATGCTGGCGCCGATGCATTGAATACGAAGTTCTTGCTGGGCGAAAAGTCGGCCATGGGATCATTCGAAAGACCGGCCAGAAAGATGACCTGATCAAAGTCGGCCAGATCTGAAACCTGGAGCTCAAAAATGTCTTTGTGGATGATGTTCACAGTCGCCGGCAGATGGTTGCCGAACCAAAACAGATCGACCACGCTGATTTCATAACCTCGCTCCAGCAGCTTTGGAATCAAAACAGACCCAACATAGCCGGCGCCGCCTGCGATCAAAATGCGCATATAGATTTCCTTTCGCCTCCAAGGGCAATCGATTTCAATTACGGGTGGTAAGTAATGTGCGAGGAGAGTGGCGAACTCAGCCACTGCGCCAGTGTCTGTGCGTTCGCGTCCTTCTCGGATATCAGGACATCTTTGAGGGGCCACTCGACCCCGATTTCCGGGTCCTTATAGAGGACACCGGATTCACCACGTGAGTTGTACAATCCCGTGCACTTGTACTGGACCTCGCACTCATCCGTCAGAGCACAGAAGCCTCGCGCAAATCCGTAGGGTGCATAGACCTGCTTCTTGTTGTCGGCACTTACTTCAAGTCCCAGCCACTGACCCAGAGTAGGGGAGCCTTTCCGGATATCCACTGCGACCAAAAACGCGGTGCCGCGAGTGACACGCATCAGTTTGCTCATTGGCGGTTCCCACTGAAAGTGAAGACCACGAAGAACGCCTTTCGAGGAGCGCGAATGATTGTCCTGAACCCACTCTGTGGGAAGGCCCAGGTCGCGGAAATTGTCAGAGCGATAGGTCTCCATAAAAAATCCGCGGCTGTCGCCGAGCACTCTGGGAATCAGGACCACGACGGCCCCGCCAAGATGGCTACTGTCCAGTTCTAGTGGCATAGGTGAATTTGTTCTCTG
>JASIJW010000025.1:0-6474 GCA_030050035.1 Acidobacteriaceae bacterium
CATTGATCGCGGCATCACCGGCGCGTTCCTGTTGATTCCGAAGCGATCTACTGGCGCGGCGCGAAGTAGCCCTTCTTGGCTCGCACCTTATAACGCCGGTCGTAACAGTAAAGATAGATCGTTCGGAACGATCCGTCGTACTTGAAGTCCGCCGGTGTGTAGGTAAGCGCGTACTGGCTGCGCAGCTCGGTGGCGATGTCCTGAAAGCTGTTGGAAAGATCCTCGACCGAGGGCGGAAAGAAGACTTCGCCGCCGGTCTCTTCGGCAAGCTGCTGCAGGATCCTGTCTCCGCGTCCGCGGCTCGGCGTCCAGTTAGTGCTGATGGCGTAGATGATGGTCTCGGCGCGCTCGCACTCCTTGATCGCCTCAGGCAGGTAAACGCGGCTCTGGTTGTCGTCGCCGTCGGAGAGCAGGATGATGGCCTTGCGCACCGGCTCCTGGCCGCGCGCCGTGAGCAGCTTGTCGCGGCAGGCCGTGTAGACGGCGTCGAACAGCGCCGTGCCGCCGCCGGGGCTCATGTTGCTGATGCCCGTCTGAAGCGCGTCGATGTCATTGGTCCAGTCGGTCTTCAAATCGGGCGTGACATCGAAGCCCATCACGAAGGCGCGGTCCGCCTTGGCCTTGAGGATCTGCAACAGGAACTCCGTAGCGGCCTGCTGCTCGAACTGGAAGCGCGAGTGAATCGAGGTGCTGGTGTCGATGAGAATGCCTACGCGCAACGGCAGGTTAATCTGCTGGTGGAACGAGGTCACCTCGGCCGGGGCACGCTGGTCGTCGAGCAGCGCAAAGTCACTCTGCTTGAGATTGGGAATGTAGTGGCCGTGATTGTCGGTGACGGTGAAGATCAGGTCAACTTCGTTCGCACCCAGCTTGATGGTGGGAGTGTTCACGTCGGTTTCCGGCTCACCGGGCTGCGCAGATGGCTGCGTGGTGCCGGTTAGACTCTGCGCTGGGCTGGCCTGGACCGGCGTGGCCTGGGCCTGTGTGGTCTGGGCCGGCGTGACCTGGGCTTGGGTTGACTGGCTCTGCGCCGGCTTTGCCTGGACTGCGGGCGCCTGCTGCGCAGGCAACGTGGCTACGGGGACAAGGGCCGCTAAAAGAACGGCCGCAGACCTGGACAGCCACGGGCGGTCGCCCGTCCGTGAAACGAATAACCTGTTGATCATGGCTCTCCCATTCTACCAAGGTGCTGTTTTCTGTCTCTGCCGCTTCAGGTGCGGGTCTTCATTGGGGGTCGAAACCGGCGAGGTTTCAATCACTTGCTGTCGAGGCGCCGGAGGAGGTCCATGAACTCCCCGGGCAGTGGAGCCTCCAGCTCAAGCGGCTTGCCGCTGAGAGGGTGTGCAAATTCCAACCGCGCTGCATGGAGAAAGTTGCGCGAAAGGCGTATACGCTCCGATTCTCCACCCCACGAACCACGACCCGTCCGTGGGGACCCCGGCTCACTCCTTACTTTCGTACCGGCGCGAGTAAGTTGGCTTGCGCCGCCATAGAGCGTGTCGCCCACCACAGGGTGCCCGATCGACGCCATGTGCACGCGGATCTGGTGAGTGCGCCCGGTCTCAATGCGCACACGCACGAGTGTGAATTTGCCGAAAGGCGTGACAAGGCGGTCGCGATCTCGATCCAGCACCTCGTAGTGTGAGACGGCCGAGCGACCGTTTTCGTTAGTCGCCATGCGCGTGCGGCGCACCGGGTCGCGGGCGATAGCAGCGTTGATGGTGCCGCGCGAGCGCGCAAGGTGCCCGTGCACCAGCGCGATGTAGGTCTTGTGCACCTTGCGTCCGGCGAACATGGCTCCGAGCGCAGCGTGAGCGCGATCGTTTTTGGCGATGACGATAAGACCGCTGGTGGCTTTGTCGAGCCGGTGCACGATGCCGGGGCGCAGCTCGCCGCCAGTGGTGGAAAGCTGGCGGAAGCGGTGCAGCAGCGCGTTGACCAGCGTGCCGCGGCTGCGCGCCTCGTCCGTCTGGCCGGAGCCGGCGTGAACCATCATGCCGGCAGGCTTGTTCACGACGGCGAGGTCCGAATCTTCGTAAACGACATCGAGCGGGATGGCCTCGGCCTCGGCTTTGAGCGGCGCTGGATGTGGATTGCCGAGGACCTCGATGCGCTCGCCGCCGCGCAGCTTAAGCCGCGGCTTCGCCGTCGCCTCGTCCACGCGGACATCGCCCTGCTCGATGAGCATCTGCACGCGCGAGCGGCTCACATCGCCGAGCTGCGCGGTGAGAAACACGTCGAGCCGCTGCCCGGCTGCATCGGCAGAGACGGTGAAGGCGCGCATTTCGCTCATACGCTCACCTTGCGCTCGGACAGCACCAATCCACCGGCGATGACCATGAGCACGGCGGCGATCTGCGGACCATCGAGAGCGCCGTGAAAAGCCAGTCCGCGGCCTTCAGGATCCCGCCAGATTTCAGTGAAATAAATAACAGCCCCGAGGCCGATCAAGCAAAGTCCGGCTGCGTCTCCGGCCTGACGGCGCGCAGGGAGCCACAAGAGAAGAAAAAATGCGAGGACGAGAAATCCGAGCGCGGCATACGCTTGCACGGGATGCAGCGGTACGCCCAGCGGCGTGCCGCTCCAGCGCGCGGCGAGCACGCTCGTGTAGGTTACGGCCCAGGGCAGCGACTTGCTTGCCTCAGTGCCATAGCCGGAGCCTGCCAGCAACGCGCCAAACTGCTCAAACGCCAGCCCCAGCGCCAGCGGAGCTGCCAGGGCATCCGCAGTGGCGTAGACGGGCAATTTGCGCAGCCGGATATACAGGGCGGCGGCCGCTACGCCCGCGGCAACGCCCGCGCCGGCGACGAGCGGGTGATGAATCATCGCTATTTCCAACACCCAGGATGGATGCTCGCGCAGTGCGCTCCAGTTAACCGCCAGCAAAACCAGCCGCTCGCCGATCAGGCCGGAAAACGCTGCTGCTACGCTGAGGTTCCACACCTGGCCGGCGTCGACCCGCGCTTGCGGCGCGGTGCGCTGCGCGAGAAACAGCGCCGCGAGCACGCCAAGAGCCGCCAACGCGCCATAGGACGGAATGACTACGGAACCGATGTGAAGGAGTACAGGATGCACCGCAGCCAGAATACAGCGGGCAGCGGGGTTAGCGGAGCTAACGCGTTCGCGGAGCTAGGCAATGTCCGGCGAATCCAGGTCCGGCTTGCTAGAGCGAAGAGTGCTTGAGCCGCGCAAGAGAAGAGTAGAAAACCGGCCCACTGGGCCGTGAGCAATGTGCTGGTGAACCCGTCCTAAGACGGTGGAGCTCCCCGCGGTTCTTTAGGCATTCCGGACTGGCGGACACGGCACACGGAACCGATGGTCGAGTCGAGCCCCTGTTCATTGAATGTAGGTTCAACCAGCGTTGACCACCCACCTGCTTTGCAGGCCGGTTTCTATTGCGAGAGTATGTGTGTGCGCGCGGAATTGCAAGTCTTGTCGAAGGCATGCACTCTGTGGTAGGTTCCTGGCCGCTGTTTTGGGAACGAGTGGCGCCCTGCATTTAAGTTGGGAAGACGCCGGCGGCTAGGAAGCTGTGCGTTCTTCCATGAGCACTTTGTCATCGAGCACCTCGTCGAGCAGCCCGCTGAGATTCGAGGCGCGAGCGTGGCCCAGGCGCGGATCGGCAGCGGAGCTCTGCGAAAGCTCATCGGCGAGGTTGAGCGCGGCCAGCACCGCTACGCGCAGCGAATCGGCGGTATGGCCATTTGCGGCCACGGCGCGCATCTTGGCGTCTACCCGCGCAGCCAGCCCGCGGATATGATCAGGGTCCTGGCCGGAGAGATGGTAGAGCTGATCGTAGATCTCCACCGTCACGTATCCGGCCTTGAATTCACGATTCTGCTGCGCCATCTTCTGCCTCAGAGCTCCAGCGCGTCTAGCTGCGAAAGCAGCCGCTCCACGCGTTGCCGGACGGTATCGCGCTCGGCCCGGAGCGCGGCCACTTCGCCTTCCGTCTTTTCGAGTCGCTGCGACTGCTCGTCGAACAGGGCTTCGGCCAGCGCCGCTCGCTCCTCGGCCGCAGTCCGCATCTGCCGCTCACGCTTTACCAGCGCCACGGCGCGCAGCACGCGCTCTTCGAGCGCCGAAAAATCGTTGGCGCTCACGGTAAGCGCCTGAGGCCCAGCAGCCTGCGCCCCGGAGTCTGCTTGCGGCTGCGATCCAGCCTCTGTCAATGAGTCTAATAAAGATTCCGCCATGTGCTCCTCCGCGCCAGCCCGCAATCGCGGCCAATCCGCGATTGCAGTATAGCGCCGATTTCAGTTTGTCCAGTGGTCAGGAACGCAGACGAGCGCCTGCCTTGCCAACAGCTTCAATAACGCGCGTCTGGAAGCTGGTGAGCTCCTCATCGCGCAGTGTGCGGTCCGGCGCCTGGAATGTGGCGCCGAGCAGCAGCGAGTACTCGCCCTTGCCCAGGCGTGCGTCGTGGAAGACTTCGCGTACGCGCCAGTCGACGAGCTCAGGAATGCCGAGCGCGGCAAGCGCCTGGTCGATTATCTCCCACGCTGTGCTTTCGCCCAGGACTAAAGAAAAATCGCGGCGCACAGGCTGGAAGCGCGAGACTTCCAGCGCCGCCGGCTTGCGCAAATGCAGCTTGTACAACCGGTCGAGGTAAATCTCGCCGAGAAGCAACGTCTCCTTGATCTTGCGCGCCGCGGCCTCGCGCGGGTGGAGCTGGCCAAACCAGCCTACGGTGAGCCCATCTGCCACCACGCGCGCAGAGCGGTAAGGATGCAGCCACTCGGGCGTCAGGCCGGCCTCGGCTCCAAAGCGGTCGAAGTAGACGCTACGCGCCTGGAAGCGCGCGAGCAATTGATCGACGGCCCCCTTGACGTCGTAAAAATCGATGAGCCGCGGTGGATGCAGTGCGCTTTCCTGCGCCATGCTGCCGGCTGCGCCGAAAGCGAGCGCCGGACGCTCTTCCACTTTATCGGTGGTCCCGCTAAAGACGGTTCCCGTTTCGAACAGGCGCACGTCGCTCACGTCACGGTTCAGGTTGCCGGCCACCATGGCGAGCATGCCGGGAACCAGCGACGGCCGCAGTACGCCCGCCTCTTCACTGAGCGGGTTGCCGAGTGGCACAACCTGGCCGGGCTGCGGCGCCGTAAGGGCAGCCTCAACCGCCGAGCAGAAAGTGCTCGCAATTGCCTCGTGGAAACCTGCGGCGAGCATGGCGCTGCGCACGGCGGTTTCTTTCGCCGCCCAGGGCAGAGCTTCGACTCCGCCGCCGAAGGCTGGCAGCGTGTTGGCGAAACGGTTGTAACCGTAGACGCGCGCGACTTCTTCAATGAGGTCGATCTCGCGCTCGAGATCGAGCCGCCAGCTTGGCAGCGTCACCTGCCACGCGTTGTCTGCTCCCACCAATCCGCAGCCGAGCCCAGTCAGCACGCTTTCCACAGCGGCAGCGGTAATGCCTTCAAGGTCGATCGTCTTGCCGAGAATGCGGTGCACTTCGCCAAGCGCGAGCGCAATCGGCTTGCGGCGCGCGGTGCGCTCTTCCAGCGCCGCCACGCGCACGTCCACGAGATCGCCTTCGATAAAGCCACCGTTCGCGAGCAGAATCGCGCTTACCAGCGCCGATGCAGTTGGCGCTGCATTGAAGTCTGCACCGCGCTCGAATCTGTGGCTCGCGTCTGTGTGCAGGCCGTGGCGCCGCGCCGTCTGTCGCACGGCCATCGGATCGAACCATGCCGCTTCGACGAGCACGTTCCTGGTCTCAGGCGTGATCATCGTGTCCCAGCCACCCATCACGCCGGCCAGGCCCAGGGCCTTGCTGTGGTCGGCGATGACCAGGTCTTCGGAATCCAGAGTGCGCTCCACGCCGTCGAGCGTCTTGAGCCGCTCTCCCTTGCGCGCGCGGCGCACGATGATGCCACCGTCGATCTTGTCGAGATCGAACGCGTGCGTGGGCTGGCCCATGGCGAGCCACGCGTAGTTGGTCGCGTCCACGGCGTTAGAGATTTTTTTCTGGTCGAGCAGTGCAAAGTAGGTCGCGACTTCCGCGCCGGCAAACCAGTCCCGCGACTCGCCGATAGCGACATCGCGCAGCACACGCGCCGTGAAGCGGCCGCAGGCGTCCGGCGCTTCAATAGCGACGGAGAAAGGCTGCTTCGCCGGGCGTGGCGCAGGCAGCGGAAACTCGAGCGGCTTCAATTCCAGCCCGTATATCGTCGCCGCCTCGCGCGCCACGCCGTAGTGGTTCATCGCGTCCACGCGGTTGGTGGTGATGTCCATTTCGTAGAGCGAGCCATTGCCATCGCCGAGAGGATAGATGCCCTCGACGGCAATGCCGCGCAGGGTGAGATCTTCGGCGAGTTGGGTGTCGGTCGCAGTGAGTCTTGGCAAGTATGCCCGCAACCATTTTGTGATGATCTTCATTTCTCGTCTGTACTCTCTATGATTCTACTTTCCGACGCCGATTCAAAATCAGGATCCCCCGCGTCGACCGATGGCGCCAGATCACGCGAAATGCCGTGC
>JASIJW010000194.1:0-3134 GCA_030050035.1 Acidobacteriaceae bacterium
CAGGTCACATCGCTGCTCACCCGCGCCATCACGCTGGCCACCGAGGCCTCCAACGGCACGCTCAATTCATCGCAGGATGCCGCGGCCAACCAGGAGTATCAGTCAATCTTGTCCGAGATCACCAACATCGGCTCGACGACCACCTACAACCAGGAGCAGGTCTTCGACGGCTCAGACATCGCCATCTACACCGGCGACTCATCTCAGGCCGGCGCTTCGGTCGACGACCTCAACATCCACTCGCTTTCGTCCAGCAACCTGGGCGACACCAACGGCCAGATGTCCTACTCGAACGGCCAGAGCAACGTCTTCATCGATCTCTCCAACGCGGGCCAGGACGCATCGCTCAGCGACGCCTTCGCCAACGCCACCACCACGCTCGATGTGAACTACATGGCCACCGGCGCTGGCGGAGCCGTCACGCAGGAGAATGCCACCATCAGCGTGGGCGCGGGCACCGGCTATGCCGACACCGCGCAGGGCATGATCAGCGCCATCAACAACGCCGACCTCGGCCTCACCGCGAGCTTTACCACCGCCGCCCAGGCCGGCACACAGGCAGCCGCGGCCGGCGCAGGTAGTGACACCGGCATCCTCATCTCCGGCTCCAGCGGCGGAGTGGGTGCGGGAACCACGCCAGGCTCCATCGGCACCCTGGCTTCCACCGGTCTGGCGACCGACGATCTCTCCGGCACGCTCACCGTCACCGACTCCTCGGGCGTCGCGCACACCATTACGCTGGGCATTGCCGGCCAGACCGACACGCTGCAGGACCTCGCCAACACCATCAACGCCGACGGCTATGGCATCACCGCAACTTACAGCGCCGCCAACCGCGACGATGTCTTTACCTCCGCCAGCTCCAAGGCCGCCATCACGGCCGCCGGACTCGGCGACACCACCACCCCCGCCGACGTGCCTACCTGGACCGCGGCCTCGTCCTACTACACGGTCGGCGTCACCAACTCCGGCGGCGGAACCGCCGCGCCCGACATCGCCGATGCAGCCACGGGCCAGACCGCCGCCGCCGGCGCCACATTCACCGCCGACCCAACTGGCCTCGGCGGAATCGCCACCATCAGCTACTCCGACAGCAACGGCGAAGACCTGAGCGGCACCGACCTGAACAGCCAGGCCGACGCGCAGTCCGCGCTCAACCAGCTCAACATCGCCATCTCCGACGTTGCCTCGCAGGACGGCTACATCGGCGCGCAGATCAACACCCTCAACTCCATCAGCCAGGTGATGAGCACCCAGCAGGAGAACGTGCTCTCGGCGCAGAACGCCGTCCAGGCCACCGACTACGCCGCCGCCACCTCCAACATGTCCAAGTACGAGATCCTCACCCAAACCGGCATCGCCGCCCTCGCTCAAGCCAACAGCACCCAGCAGGAAGTCCTAAAGCTGCTGCAATAAAGCAGAGAACAGAGAAGAGGGCAAGGGATCAGAAAAGCATCGATAGCTGCGTCCGGCTTTGAAAGGGCACGTCTTTAGCCGTGCCGCAATCGTGTCAAATCAATCGTGTCAAATAATCAATCGTGTCAAATATTGACCGGGGCTTTAGCCCCTGAGGCACCAAGCACACGCCAACTTTTCGCACCACTGCACCACCTTCAAGACAACCCAGGGACGGGCGGCGGCAAGGGACAATCCTTTGCCGCCCATTTTTTGTGCCTCACCCACCACACGTGTCATCCTGAGCGAGCTTGCCACAGGCAAGCGAGTCGAAGGACCTGTGGTTGCTTCTTTCCCATTTCCACGCCACAAACCTGAGCATCCCCCTTCGAGCCCGGGTGCCCCATTCTAAGGGCGTTCTTTGCCCTTAGGGTGGGAAAGCACCACACTCACCCAGCCACGAGCCGCGCTTTTGTTTTTGCTGTTCCCTACTCCCTATTCCCTATTCCCTTTACAATTCTCCCGACATGCGCCCAACCCTGTCCCTCATCGCGCTCTCCACCCTCGCCCTAGCCCAAACCCAACCCCCGCGCCCCACGCCGCCAACACGCGATCCCCACACCCCCGGCTACGTCCAAACCAGCACGCTCCCCGACACCAAAGTCCCACCCGCAAATAAAGACGGCAACTACCTCCTCGGCCCCACGCACACTCCCGCGCCCGAGCTCGCCCAATTCGCCGCCCTTGAGCGTGGCACGCCGCCGCAAACCCTGCTCACTCACGGCACGGTCACCGAGTTCACCATGAACTCCGCCGACAGCACCCTCTACCCCGGCATCGCCCGCGACCCCGGCACCTTCGGCGCGCCCGACCCCTCCGACCCCGCCAGAATGATCGTCACCACCAGCCATCCCGCCGGCTACATCCGCCACGTCGCCGTCTACGTGCCCAGCCGCTACGTCCCCGGCACGCCCGTGCCCTTCATCGTCGGCGCCGACGGCCCCGACTGGATGCTCTTCGCCGCCCTCGACAACCTCATCGCCGAGCACCGCCTCCCGCCCATCGTCGGCATCTCCATCGGCAACGGCGGCGGCGACGCCCAGGGCTCCGAGCGCGGCCTCGAGTACGACACCATGTCCGGCCGCTACGCCCAGTTCGTCGAAACCGAAGTCCTGCCCCGCGTCGAAGCCGAAGCCCACGTCCGCCTCACCCACGACCCCGACGGCCGCGCCGCCACCGGCGGCAGCTCCGGCGGAGCCTGCGCCATGGAAATGGCCTGGTACCGCACCGACCTCTATCGTCGTGTCCTCAGCTACTCAGGAACCTTCGTCAACCAGCAGTGGCCATCCAGCGCCGAAACCCCCCACGGCGCATGGTCCTTCCACGAGCGCCTCATCCCCTCCACCCCGCGCAAGCCCCTCCGCATCTGGATCGAAGTCGGCGGCCGCGACCTCCTCAACCCCAACGCCATGCGCGACAACATGCACGACTGGGTCCTCGCCAACGAGCGCATGGCCCGCGTCCTCGCCGCCAGGCACTACCACTATCAATTCGTCTTCAGCCAAAACGCCGGCCACGTAGACCGCGGCGCCAAACTCCAAACCCTCCCCGAAGCCCTCGAATATGTTTGGGCAGGCTACCGGGAAAAATGAAGTGCAGCAGTACGGTCGCCCCGTTCGGGCAACAGCGGTGCCGAGGGAGCCACACGAGAAAGATCGAACCAGGGAAGAATAGCTTTT
>JASIJW010000195.1:0-3458 GCA_030050035.1 Acidobacteriaceae bacterium
GTGCCGTTGTGCGCATCGTCGTCTACATCGGGAACGATGTAGGAGAACTCCGGAAGCGTGCCGTTGGCAAGATCGGTGGCGAACTGCGAGAACGGCCAGATCACCTCATTTGCGACGTTGGTATTGTCGGCAATGTCGGAGAGCTCAGCAAACGGATTGTGGCGAATCAGGTACAGTCCGGTATTGCCGCCGACATATCCCTGCGTAATGCCTTCTGCATAAACCCTGAAAGGGACGTTCTCAGCCAGCATTCGCCGAGCGATGTTATCGACATTCCACACCGTAGTCGAGTTGTCGTTGTTGGTGAGGATCTGGCCCGTGGTCAGCATCAGGTAATTGCCGATCGAGGGGTGGGTATTGGCGTAGTAGCTCGTGGGCAACGCGCCGTCTGCGATCAGCTTGTTGAGGTTCGGCCACACGGACGTGACGCCGACAACTGTGGAGTAGCTCTGGTTCTCCTCCATTACCAGGACCACATGTTTGCTAGACGGAATGGTAAGCTGCACGGCGACAGTGGCTTCGCCTGACTTGGTCGTGTCCTGCGTGCTGGTTGCGGCTACGGTCACATTTCCGCTTGTGTCAGGCGCGGTCAACACGCCGGATGAGGAGATTGTGCCTCCGGTTGCAGCCCAGGTTACGGCGGAGCTATAGCTTCCCGTGCCCTGCACGGTTGCGGCGCAGTGCGTTGTGCCGCCGGTAATCACGGTAGATGGACTACAGCTAACCGAGACCGACGTGATCGAGGAAGTTGTGCTGCTGGGAGAAGTTGGCGTTCCCGTAGAAGCAAGCGGGATAGTGGCAGAGCCGGCGAGACTGGGCGCCTGGGTGCTGGTTGCCGTGACCGTCACGCTGCCACCACTAGCCGGCGCGGTCAACACGCCTGCCGCCGAGATAGAGCCTGCGCTTGTCGACCAGGTTACCGCTGAACTGTAGGATCCGGTGCCCTCGACGGATGCGGTGCACTGCGTGGTGCCGCCGTTGGCGACCGATGAAGGGCTGCAAGTGACGGAGACTGCGGTGACTGTCGAGGCCTGTGATGCAGGCTGCGAGGCGAGCGGAATCTTGCCGCCACAGGCGGTAAAGGGGATAGCAATGGCGCACGCCATCGCCGCAATCAGCAGAAATTGCGCATGAAGACTTTTGAAACGCATTGATCCTCGCGGGGGGCGTAAACCCGATGCTGCCTGATTCGCCTCAACCACCGCGTACACGTGGAATTGCAGAAGGTCTAATCTGGACGGAGTTGTATCTATCTACCGGCTAATTTATCTCTACAGAGCAAATTGGTCCATCCCCCGCGTGAGGTAAGGTCTTAAACAATTGGCAGGCGCGCGCTGGGACTGCCACCCGAGCGGAATCCGCCCTCTGACCGTGTAGCAGGCCTTCGCTGCGGCCGACGATGCAACACTTACGTAAAACACAATTGGAGCGCGATGAAAATGATCAATTGCTCGGGCCATGCGTTGACCAGGCTGGGCCGCGCCCTCGAACCAATGTTGTACTTAAACATGAGCAAACTGCCTTTTGCCCATTTGCTAGCGTTTCATGCGACACCAAATTCGAAGTGAATTCGCGCGCCTGGCGCTGATACACTGAGCCCCAAGGAGTTGCACGCCAGATGGTTGAGCTTGTTCCATCGATTCTTTCGGCCGACTTCGCTCATCTCGCCGAGCAGATTGCGGCGGCTGAGCGCGGCGGCGGCACCGTCATCCATGTGGATGTGATGGACGGTCATTTTGTGCCGAACATGACCATCGGCCCGCCAGTGGTGGCGAGCCTGCGCAAGGTCACGAAGCTGCCCCTCGACTGCCACCTGATGATCGATAACCCCAACGAGTTCATCCCGGCCTTTGCCGAGGCCGGTGCGAACTGGGTGAGCGTGCATTATGAGGCCTGCACTCACCTGCATCGGACGCTGCAGATGATCGCGGACCACGGCATGAAGCCGGGTGTGGTGCTCAATCCCGCAACGCGCGTGGACCTGATCCTCGACATTCTGCCCATGGTGCACCACGTTCTCATCATGAGCGTGAATCCAGGCTTTGGCGGGCAGGAATTCATCCCGTTTTCACTGAACAAGATCCGCCGGCTGGTTGAGATCCGGGGTGAGCTGGGGCTGGCATTTAGAATCGAAGTGGACGGGGGCGTGGCTCACGACACCGTCGCTGAGGTCGTCCAAGCTGGTGCAGAGCTGCTGGTGGCGGGCAATGCGGTTTTTGGCGCCGGACACCCGGAACGGGACGCGCGGGCGCTGCTCGAGGCAGCTCGTAAAGCGGCGGGCGAGTGAGCTGGAAGGCTGCGGGCTTTCATTTCAAGCTGAAGCGGTGCAGTGGCAACCCGCCGGCGTGTAAAAAAGAGCACCAATCCCTGCGGGAACCTGCGACAAGGCGTTTGCGGACAGAGTAGAATCTTCTCACGACCTAAGAACGTGAAGGGGTACCTTTACGGGTTTTTGAACGGGCAGTAGACCGGCGGAGCAACCGGCCTGCCCAATGAGGTGGTATGAACAGGTTTTCGAAAAAAATTGCCTTTGTGGCCCTGATGGCGATGGTTCTGGGCGGAATTTCGGCCCATGCGACGGACAAGCAGAAGAAGAAAAAGAAAGACTTCGATCTGAACGCCAATCCGCTGGCCGACGTGAACTCCAAGCAGCCTGACAAGGAGCTCTACGACAAGGCGATGGTGGCCATGAAGAAAGGCCGCTATGACGTCGCCCGCCTCGACCTGCAAACCCTGCTCAACACGTACCCCGAGTCCGAGTACCGCATGCGCGCCAAGCTTGCCGTAGGCGATAGCTGGTACAAGGAGGGCGGTTCGGCTGCGCTTACCCAGGCCGAGGCCGAGTACGAGGACTTCATCACCTTTTTCCCGGACGCTCCCGAAGCCGCCGAGGCCAAGATGAAGGTGGCCGAGATCTACTACCAGCAGATGGAGAAGCCTGACCGCGACTATACCAACGCGCAGCAGGCCGAAAGGGAATTCCGGGAGATGATCAACATGTTCCCGGATTCGTCGCTGATTCCGCGCGCCAAGCAGAAGCTGCGCGACGTGCAGGAAGTGCTGGCCGAGCGCGAGGCGCAGATCGGCTTCTACTACGAGAGCCGCGAAAACTATAACGCCGCCGTCGCCCGGCTGCAGACCGTTGCCGATACGTACCCGCTCTATTCGAAGAGCGACCAGGTGTGGATCGCGATTGGCGACTGCTATATGGGCCAGGCCCACAATGTGCAGATCACGCGCAACCTGCCCGGCGCCGTGCGCGAGCGGTTGAGCGCCATGTACCAGGACAAGGCCGCTGCGGCATTCGACCACGTGATTACCCGCTACCCGATGGCGCCGCACGTAGAAGACGCGCGCGACCGGCTGGTGGCCATGAACCGGCCGATTCCCGAGCCGACCGAAGCTGCCATTGCGGAAAGCGACGCTGAAGTGCGCAGCGAGCAGCCTCTGCGATTTAC
>JASIJW010000196.1:0-4015 GCA_030050035.1 Acidobacteriaceae bacterium
GAATCCAGGTCGCGGCCGCCGTTCTTGTTCAGGCCACTCTCGCGCGCCAGCACGCGCGTAATCTGCCGTGCGCGGTCAGCGCGGAAATTGAAGTTGATGCAGACATCCTCGTCGCGGATCACGGCCGTTGGCTTGCCCGCCGCATCCGTCACTACGAATGGCACAAGGAACTCGTCCGTCATGCCGGCGTTGTAGCACTCCTTGATTCGCGCCACAGCATTGGGAAACGCGCCGCCCTCGGCCTTGCCCGCGACCATCGCTTCGAATGCCTTGCGCTCGCGCTCCCAGCGGCGGTCGCGATCCATGGCGAAATAGCGGCCGCTCACCGAGGCCAGCTTGCCCACGCCGTACTCGCGCATCTTCTGCTCGAGCGCCGCGATGTAACCCGCGCCGGAGGTAGGCAGCGTATCGCGGCCGTCCATGAAGGCGTGAACAAAGACGCGCTCCAAGCCATTCTCGCGCGCAATGCGTAGCAGCGCATAAAGGTGCTCCTGGTGTGAGTGCACGCCGCCATCGGAAACCAGACCGAAAAGATGCAGTTGCCGTCCGCCCTCGCGCGCGTGCTGCATGGCCTTCGCAATAGCCGGGTTCTTGCCGAACTCGTTCGCGGCGATCAGCATGTCGATGCGCGTAATGTCCATCTGCACAATGCGCCCGGCGCCGATGTTCAGGTGACCCACTTCGCTGTTGCCCATCTGCCCATCAGGCAGGCCGACAAAATGCTCAGACGCCCGGATCAGCGTGTTAGGAAACTCGCGGAGCAGCTTGTCGTAATTGGGCTTGCGGGCGAGAGCGATGGCGTTGTTGGCGGTTTCGGCGCGATAACCCCATCCGTCAAGGATGGTCAGTACGAGAGGACGCTTAGGCACGAAGAGAATACCTCAATCAAATTACTGAATTCTCTTCTAGGATAAATGGCCCAGCAGAAGCGGTTCGCCCAGGAACGCATCCGTTACTCCGTCGGTTGCAAAAGCGAGGAACCTTCCGGCCGTGAACCATGGAAGAAGCGGTAGTTGATGTCGGGCCAGAACTCCCTGACGACGAAAGAGAGCCCACCAACACCGATGCCCACGCCCCACCTTTTGCCTACGCTTGAGAAGTTCATGTGGCTGGAAGGGTAATAGGTGGTCGACAGCGCTGCCGCCGCGCCCGTGCCCAACACCTCGCTTACATTGAATTGCTCTTTCGCTGAATCGGAGCGTGTAATGATGATGCGGCTGAACGCGTATCCGGTTCGTCTGAAGAATCCTCCGTGGCCCAGCGTGTAGTAGCGGGAGTCCTGGCGAGCCATAACCGGTATAACGAACTGCGCCATATAGTTTCTGCTGGTCTGGTCCAGAGCCGCACGCCAGAAGTAGCGACCGTATCCCGCGGCGTCCTGGCCAAATTCCGGCGTGGCATTGGCAGCCATCGAAAAACCTGCCAGTGCAGCGGGAACGAAAATTGCTGAATAGTCGAACGAGTCCTGCGTGGCCACGAGGAACTTTTCCTTGACCGACTGCGGAGGAAGCGTAGTATCTGCGCTCACGGCGCGAAAGTTGGGAATGATTCCCAAGATCCGCTTCGTTTGCTTTTTCTGATTGGTATCTTCCGTCTCCTGCTTCGACGACGCAATCTGTGGCGCAGGCGCGTCTGGAGCTTGTGCAATCGCCAGGGATGCACCAATCGAAACCGCCGCAAGCGCCGCCAGCAGGGCGATGAACGTCTTGGTGTTACGCACCTGTGGCGAGAATAACCAAACATTCATCCCGAAGTCAGCTCCTGGAAGAAGGTTATTCCTCTGGTTGACGTTACACCTGCCGGGCAGTGTCGAGGCAAAAGATCGGAAAGGGAAGGGCGAAGAATCTTCACTGCCCAGGACATTGACAAAGCCGTCGTTGTGAAAGAAAACGACTTCACTCGTGTCGAGATGTCCGCCACAACGACATGGGCTTTGGCCCATAAAGACCGTTTTCAGAATAGTCTCCCCATTGCCGGCAATTCGCCCATAAGAGCGAATCAGTTTGTTGCCGAAGAAGAGATTTTCAATTGGAAAGGCCGGCCTCGCTGATCACGAACTCGGATCTTTCGTCTGTCAATTCGATGTGGAAGGGTTCGATGCTGATGCATGCATTGATCCCGCTTGGACTCGGTATTTGCTTGAGCACTCGGCATTCAAACTGGGCATTCAATAAGTCCGGGCAGTGAGCAATCAGAAGCGGATCAGAGGACTGCACTTGTAAACATGGGCACTTTGTCGATAATCGAATGTATTTCGCGCTGAGCATCGCGAAACTGCGGCTCGACAACTCCCGACGTGACTTCGTGAAATGTGCAGGATCGTATGCTCCTCGGGCATCTCAAAGGCCAGAAAGCGCTTCCGTGTAGGGCGGCTTGAACCCGACCAAGTGCTCTGGATTTTCCGTCTGAAAAACTGCCAGAACTTCTTGTTTCGGAACGAGGAGCTTAGCGGTCAGTTCTCCGTTCAAAAACTTGGGGTAAAACTCAAATTCTAAAAACCAGCCATCCACTAAGCTGTATTCAGTCGCCCGAACCGCCTGGAACTTCACCTCTGATGGCAAGGGATTTTCCGGCTCCAAGATGTTACTCATACCTGCTTCCTCAATCCACGTCTTCCTAATAATTATGAGGGCTTTCGGTTCCTTAGATTGTCCAGCCATGCGTCGGATTTTAGCATTGCCGGACGGACAGGCAGCGGCGCACAGTAGATCGTTCCCGAGTTGTCGGTAATCCGGAGATTACGGAAATATCACCGCCGCGCTGCACCCCAAACGCAACCGAAGATCCTTCTCTGTGTAAAGCTCCTTTGGGCAATCAACATCTTCTCAGCGAGGTCATTGCGTCCTACCCTCATTGCATGCAGAAGACGACGAGTATTCGAGAAGCACTTCGGAGAGGGATTCACGGAGCTCATCTGCATTTTCTAAAATGCATGACGCTGTTTCTCCTGATGCAGGTTGGAATCCAGGCTGGGCGATGGGCATGGGGACAACAGCTGCCGGCTGTGAATCTTGGCGATACCAACTTTCTCGATTGTATTGCCAATCCGGGATGGCTTGTCGAAGAGATACTTCAGGGAGCCCACGACGGCAAGACGTTTTCCGGCAGCGGCAATTTACTGCCCGAGCCCACCGATGTCTACAGTGGCACCAGCCTTTCGCACGTAGCGTGGCTGGCAAAGCGCAAGTTCCTGGGTGGATGGTATGGCGGCGAGGTTCTTCCGATCTTTGCCTACGTTGATACCGGTCATGGAATCGGCCGCGGCATGGGAGATCCCCTCGTGGGGCCTATCATTCAGTGGCCTAGGATGCATTTGTTCGGACAGCCCTTCTACCAGCGCGTTGTTTTCGACGTTTTTGTCCCGATTGGGCAATACTCCCGAAACGATCAGGTGAACATAGGAACCAACGCATGGGCGTTGAATCCCTACTATGCCTTCACAATGCTCCACGCGAAGTGGGAAACCAGCTGGCGCATCCACTATCTCTGGAATGCATTGAATTCGGGACCGCCCTTTAGCTCAGGCTACAAAAGCACGCAGGCCGGCCAGGCCGTTCACTTCAACGCGACCCTCTCCTACGAGGCATGGAAAAACATCTACATCGGGGCTAACGGCTACTACCTGAAGCAATTGACAGATGCACGCGCAAACAACGTTGCGATCCCCAATTCGAGGGAACAGATCGGAGCGATAGGGCCAGGCATGGTTATGCAGCGCGGTAAATGGTTTTTCTACCTGAGCGGCTACCACGAAGTTGGCGCTCGTAATACGACCCAGGGCAACAAAATTGTCGTGCGCGTTTCCAAGGTTTGGTGAATCTGCAGTCCCAAACGCAACCGCAGTTCCTTTGCTGCCTTTAAGATCATACGGGCTCCAAAAAGCAATGGTCGGAGGAAGAATCCTCCGCCCACCAAAGATCTCGCTCGCCGAGATTAGTCGTTGTAGTTCAGGCTCTCAATGCCGAGATACACCGCACCCGAACCCAGCTCCTCTTCAATCCGCAGAAGCTGGTTG
>JASIJW010000197.1:0-6834 GCA_030050035.1 Acidobacteriaceae bacterium
TGCGCAAACGCCTGCTCGCTTTGCCCAGCGTAGGCCCGGAGACCGCCGATGCCATCCTGCTTTACGCGCTCGGCCATCCAGTCCCCATGGCCGACGAGTACCTGCGCCGCATCGTCGAGCGCCATCGCCTCATCGAGCCCGCTCCCGGCAAAAACCGCCGCGGCTACGAAGCTCTCATCGCGCTCACCCGCGAAGCCTTCGCCGCCGATCCCGCCGCCGGCCGCGCCGAGCTCTTCAACGAGTTCCACGCCCTCACCGTCGCCGTTGGCAAATCTCATTGCGGCCGCGCAGCGCGCTGCGAAGGCTGCCCGCTCGCCTGCGACCCGCACTTAGACCCGCATTCAAAAAATTCCTGAGCCTCCCCGGCAAGAGTCGTCCCCAGCGAGTTTGCCGCGGGCAAACGAACCGGGGCCCCAGCGACACCGGGGTGGATAAGGTCTTCCTCGCCGGGGTGATGACACGAAGGTGTAGTTTTTCGCCGTGACGCTGTGAGCCCCTACCCCTCCCGGCGTAATCTGTTCTAATCATGAGCCCGACACAACCACAACCCCAGTTGAACCTTGCCCAGACGCCTGACTACCGCGAGTCTTACGCCAACAGCGTGCAGGTGCGCGTCAGCGTTTGGGATTTCCAGCTCGTCTTCGGCCTTGCCTCCAGCGAAAGCCCTGACCAGGTGACCATCCGCAACCACGCAGCAGTCTTCCTCAGCCCGCAGCAGGCCAAGGCCCTGTGGAACGTCCTCGGCCAGAACCTGGCCCAGTACGAGCAGGCCTTCGGCACACTCAACCTTGAGCCCAAGGGGCCGCCGTTTCCCGCGGGCCCGGTGAATTAAAGCCCTGTGAATTAAAGCCCTGAGAATTAAAGTCCGGTGAATTAAGGTCCGGCCAACCAGCGCAGGGAAGGGAAGCCGGATCAAGCGACGAAGTCAAAAGAACAACCAGGCAACGGCGGCGCAACACAGGAGCCAGTCCGATGGAGAACGCAGGTCGAACGCACGCCGCTCGCCAAGGAGCGCGTCCTTGCGCTTGAAACGGCTTCTCAATCCCTGGCCCGATGCGCCACTGCCGTTGTGGATGATCTTCCCGGTCATCTTCGCGGCGCTTTATATTACGCACCTCGCGCTGCTGCGCCTGCCGTATTACTGGGACGAAGCCGGCTACTACATTCCCGCCGCGTGGGATTTTTTCCGTACCGGCTCGCTCATTCCCATCTCCACCCTCACCAACGCCCATCCGCCGCTGCCCAGCATCTATCTCGCGCTCTGGTGGAAGACCTCCGGCTTTCTGCCCGAGGTCACGCGCGAAGCCGTGCTCGTGGTCGCGGCCCTCGCGCTGCTCGGTGTCTGGCGTCTGGCTACGCTGCTCACCGGCGTGGCCTCCGTCGCCTTCTGGATCGCCCTGCTCACCGGACTCTATCCAATCTGGTTTGCGCAAAGCTCGCTGGCCCACGCCGATATCTTCGCCGCCGCCTGCTCGATCTGGGGCATGGTCTACGCTCTACCCGAGCGCGGCCGCCGTCCCGTTGTCGCTGCGCTTTGGTTCTCCGCCGCGGTGCTGTGCAAGGAAACCGCGATTGCCATCCCGCTCACGCTCGCGGCCATGACTTTCTATGACAGCCTGCGCCATGCTCGGCCAGCGCGTTACCGCCTCTGGCGCGAAGCCGCATGGCTCACTGCCCCCGTGCTTCCGTTGGCCGCCTGGTACGGCTACCACTACGCCAAAACCGGGTTCTTGTTCGGCAACCCACAATTTCTGCGCTACAACGCCGAGTCCACGTTTGCGCCCGTCCGCATTCTCGCCGCCTTCGGCCATCGCATCGTGCACCTCACCATGCACATGAACCTGTTCGTGCCGGTCTTCATCGCGCTCGCTGCGCTGCTGCTTGCGCCCAAGCCGGACGCCGAAGGCCACGACCGGGCAAACCTCGCCCCGTTCGCCCAGCGCCGCATCTGGGCGCTGCTCCTCGTGAATACTGTGCTCTTCAGTTGTCTCGGTGGCGCGCTGCTCACGCGGTATCTGCTGCCCATGTACCCGCTGGTGCTGCTGCTGGCCGTCATCACGCTCTACCGTCGCGTTCCATACTGGCAGTCCGTCGCGCTGCTCTCTGCAGCAGCGTTCATCGCCGGCCTCTTCCTCAACCCGCCCTACGGGTTCGCGCCGGAAGACAACCTCGCCTACGCCCGCGTTGTCCGCATGGATATGGACGCCATCGCGCAGCTAAACCGCCGTTACCAGGGCGCTCCAGTGCTCACCGCATGGCCCGTAAGCGACCAGCTCACCCGCCCCGAACTCGGCTACGTTAAGGAGCCGTGGGATGTCTGCCGCATTGAGGATTTCACTCCGCAGCAGATCGATATCGCGGCTCAGGAGCCGGAGAAGTACTCCGTGGCCATCGTCTTCTCCACCAAGTACGAACCACCCCAGGGGATCTTCAGCCTCGGCTCGCGCCAGGAAGCCCTCGACGAGCGCTACTTCGGCCTGCATCATGATCTGCCGCCTGAGAGCATCGCCCAGCACCTTGGCGGCACGCTTGTCTGGAAGGAAGAGAACCAGGGCATGTGGATCGCCCTGATCCGCTTCAATCGCCAGGTCGAAGCCAATCTCGCAACACCACGCCGCGCTCCCTCATCCTGAATTACAGCGGGCACCAGACGAAGAATGACTCTCTGCCCGCTGCTACATCAGCTTCCTGCGCCAGAATTCGAAGAGAATATAGCCAATGACCGCCGAGATTATCGCGATCGAGAAATTGGCCATCGTAAAGATGTCGTGGAGGGCCCTGCCTAGCGTCTTGCCCCGGCCGTTCATGCGGGTAAACTCGCCCATCAGCAGGTTCGAGTAGAAAAGAAAGAGAATCGACGAGACTTCGACAACCAGACGCCAGAACGGTCGCAGAGCGGGGCGCGGAAGTGGAAGCAGTGCCATCTTCCGATGGTATTGGCCACCCGTCCAGGTTCCAAGCAAATTCGACCGGCCGCTGCCACAGCGTCCCACCTGCAAAATCAGACAATTTTGCCGTCGTTCCTGTTTTGTTTCACCCAGGTTTCGGTGCCGTGGCATGCAGTGGCTTGGATTATTGACGCGCAGACGGTGATCGGGTGCTCGGCGCCTTCTCCGCCAGACTTGTAACATCATGCGTTCCCATGCGAACTGCCGCCGGAATCTCCCCGATCCTGCGCAGCAGCGGCGTCATTGTCAGCCCCTGCACAAAGATCGAGAATGCCACCACCGCAAAGCTCACCGTCACGATTTCGTAACGGAAAGGAATGTTCGCAGGCAGGCTCAAGGCCAGCGCCAGCGCCAGTGCGCCCCGCAACCCGCCCCACGCCATTGCGTGCTGCTGCTTTGCCGGCACCTTCAGCGAGGACCAGGTGAAAAGCCCGCAGCTGGCGTACACCGCAACTGCTCGCCCCGCCAGAACCACTCCGATTCCTGCCACGACCGGCAGCCACACCGGCAGGAAATTCTGGTGTCTTTGTGCGGCGCCGATCAGCAGAAACACTACCGAGTTCGAAACAAACGCCACATAATCCCAGAAATTCGAAATTGCATCTCTGCCGCGCCGCGAAATTCCATCGAGCCATCCGAAGTTGCTCATCACCAGGCCGGCCGTGATGGTCGCCAGCACTCCTGACATGCCCAGCCAATCTGCCAATAGAAAAGATCCATACGCTGCCACCGTGGTGAACGTCACTTCGACCAGATGATCATCGGTCCTGCCGGTCAGCAGCAGCGATCCTGTCCCTACGGCAGCGCCGCACGCCACACCGCCGCCGATGTTTTTCACCAGCAGCCACGTCACCCCTCCCGCGCTGGCCCGCTGCCCCATCGCCATCGCCAGCACCACTCCGAACAGCACTGAAGCCGTGCCATCGTTCAACAGGCTCTCCGCCTCGATCAGCAAGAGCAGCCTTCCGTGCGCCTTCGCCTCGCGGAATACGGCAATTACCGCCACCGGATCCGTCGCGGCAATCAGCGCCCCGAAGATGACTGCCGTTATCCACGGCCAATGCACCAGAGAATGCATGCCGCCCGCCGCGACAGCAGCCTCCAGCACCACCCCCAGCGTAGCCAGCACGCCCACCACAAGCGCGTTCCGCCGCAGCCGGTCCCAATGGATGTGATAGGCCGCCTCGAACAGCAGCGGAGGCAGCAGCCCTTCGTAGATCAGCGATTTCGTCAGCGTAATCTGCGGTGCAGAGGGAATCGCAGCCATGCCGATCCCCGCCGCCACCAGCCCAACGCTGTAGGGCAGCCGCAGCCGCTTGGTCAGCATCGCCACCGCCGCCGCAATCAGCAGCAGCAGTACCACGGTGTGAAAGCCGGTATGCATCCGTCTCCAGCCGCTCCAGCTTTCGGATGCGCCGCCCCGCATCGTTTCGTCCCCGAATGCGAAAATCCGATTCGTTCTGAGGAGAATAAGTAGTGGGCTGCACCCCGATTTCAAGCTCGTGCTTTCAGTTCATCGTAGAAGAGAACCGTATCCCGGCAAATATTCTTCGTCTTTTTCCTTAATCATGTTCCACGTGCCCGTTCCGCAAGCGTCACCAGCCGCAAAGCACGTATTAACCCGCCATCTGCACACCACAGCACGCTAACTCGCTGCATTTTATAATTGCTTTGTCGTGTTTATTTTGCTGTCAACCCGCCGTTTCGCGGCGCTCGGGCGCTCCGTAGGCGTCTCTGCACTCTGCGCAATCCTCCTGCTTTCAGCCACTTGCATCAGCGCTTCTGCGCAGGCGCCCGCCGCCGACCGCGGCCGCATCCTGCTGGTTCTCCCTTTTGACAACCGCACCAGCCAGCCCAATCTTGAGTGGATCCGCGAAGCCGCAGCAGAACTGCTGAGCAGCCGTTTTGCCTCGGCCGGCTTTTCGCCCATGACCCGCGCCGACCGCGTCTACGCCTTCGACCATCTCGGCCTGCCACCCAGCTTTCAGCCCTCCCGCGCCAGTTCGCTTAAGCTCGCGCAGACCCTCGATGCCGACTCCATCGTTGTTGGCAGCTACTCGCTCAACGGCGCCGACATCGTCGCCGAGGCCCAGATCGTCGATGTTCCGCACCTGCGCATGGGGCCCGCCCTCAGCGTCCGCGGTCCCATGGGCGACATGATCCGCGTCTTCGACACCCTTGCCTGGCAGCTCACCCGCCAGCTCGATCCTTCGTTCAATGTCGCTGAAGCCACCTTCGTCGCTGCTGGCAACGACCTCCGCCTCGATGCCTTCGAGCAATACATCCGCGGCATCATGGAGCCCGATCAGGCCGAGCGGCTGCGCCATCTCGAACAGGCCGTCAAGCTCAGCCCCGACTACAGCCCCGCCTGGATGGCCCTCGGCCGCGAGCAGTACAACACCCAGCAGTACGAGCAGGCCGCGCAGGCCTTCGCCCGCGTCATCTCAAGCGACCCCGATGCTCTTGAAGCCGGCTTCTACCGCGGCCTCTCGCTGGTCTTCTCCGGCGACTATCCGGCCGCCGAAAAAGCCTTTGCCCAGGTAGCGCAAACCCTGCCGCTGGCCGAGGTCATCAACAACCAGGGTGTTGCCATCAGCCGCCAGGGCCACGACGCCACTGCTCTCTACGTTCAGGCCGCCGCCGACGACCCCAATAACGCCGACTACCACTTCAACCTTGCCGTCAGCCTCAAGAGCCAGGGCAACGCTTCGGCCGCCCTCAACGAACTGGCGCTCTGCCTCAAGCTGCGCCCCGCCGACAGCGAAGCGCAAACCCTCCAGGACGCCTGGAAGCATCCTGTCTTGAAACAAGCATCGACGCAGGCTTCGGCCAGCAATGACGCTGCTACCGGCGATCCCGCCGCCGATCCTCTTGAGCGCATCATCCGCACCTTCGATGCCGCAGCCTTCCGCCAGGCAGCCACCGTGCTGGACCAGATGGACGCCGCGCGCCTCGCTGCCTTGTCCCCGGCCGAGCGCGCCCAGAAGCTCTGCGCCCAGGCCGATGGCTATCTCGGCCGCGGCCTGGTCCTCGAAGCCGAACGCCTCTATCAGTCCGCTGCCTCCGCCGATCCCCATTCCCCGGCCCCGCACATCGGCCTGGCCCGCGTGCGCCTGCGCGCCTGCGACCCCGAAGGCGCGCGCAAGGAAGCCGAGGCCGCACTGGCCCTCGATCCCTCCAACGCCGCCGCCCAGCAGCTCCTCCAGCAGATTCAGCAGCGCAGATAAAGACCCGCACGCCCACACCCACGTACTGTCATCCTGAGCGACCTGGAACGAAGTGAAGGAGAGCGAAGGATCTGTGGTTGCTTCTCTCTTTACTCAAAGCAAGAACCTGGGCGCCCCACCCTCGGGGTCCCCACGGACAGGTCTTCGTCCGTGGGGTGAAGCCTCGGGGTCCCCACGGACAGGTCTTCGTCCGTGGGGTGAAGCCTCGGGACGTTCTTGTTTTTGTCCCAAGGAGGGCTCCCCTGTCGTTTTCCCCCCGTCCGCTGTATCCTTCCTGTCAGAGCCAGCCATGCCACGCATCGCAGCCAAACTCGCCAGCGTGCTCCTCTTTCTTACCTGCGCCATCGCTGCCGCCGCCCAGCAGCCGACTGTCGACAAGCTCGTCCTTGACGACACCATCCAGCCCGTCAGCTCCGACGAGCTCCTCCGCGCGATCTCCCGCGCCAACGCCGACGGTGCCCGCGCCCTGATCATTCAAATGGATACCCCGGGCGGCCTGGTCGACTCCATGCGCGCCATGGTCGGCCACATTCTCAGCTCCCGAGTGCCGGTCATCGTCTATGTCTCGCCCTCCGGCGCCCGCGCCGGCTCGGCCGGCTTCTTCATCCTCGAATCGGCCGACATCGCCGCCATGGCTCCCGGCACTGAGGCCGGCGCGG